>UREO01000234.1 GCA_900546895.1 uncultured Oscillospiraceae bacterium | reverse complement strand
TACAGATTTCTGCAAAACACCCGTGCCGTATGCAAAAATCCGCTCTGCATTATCCAGCATGAAACAGATGCTGTCATAATTCAGTTCCGCATAATGCCTGATAGCACAGATGTTTTTTTCTGCTACTGTTTCAACGATATGTTCATTCTTTACAAATATTTCCTCATCTTCCCATTTTAAATACAGCTTTAATTCCCCAAACCCAGCCATTCCAAGTTTTTGGGCAAATCTCATCACTGTTGTTCTTGAAACATTACAATGACGCGCCAAAGTGGCAATAGGCATTCCTTTGCAAAGAATTTTGTTTTGAACAATATACTTCCAGATAATCTTATCGTTTTCGTTTAAAAAATGATAATTTCGGCTTACAAGATCCTCTATCTTCATTTTATTTTCCCCTTACTTTATTCATCGTTGCATTTAACACTCCCCATACCTAAACTCAGGAGATTCTTGCTTCAATCATTACTGAATGATCGACACGAAAATTGCCACTTCTTACACAGTGCCCACGAGCTTGATGCAAGAGCTTCCGTATGCGCCCTACGGTGTTCAATTCAAAAACACTGATCATTTTTCCATATCCGGATTTTTGTCTATTATACTACTTTTCTCCTCTTTATTAAATTGCTATAGTTTCTAAGCAGCACCTTTCTTTGTACTAATTCCCTATAGTGGCTCAATTGTTAAGGGGAAAATCAGATCAGGATATCATGAACTTGATGTTTCAAATTATTTGGTTATGCGACCTGTGTCATCAGGGCGGAATAATAGTTCCCCGCAGGGGACTGGTATCATAACGATTGCCCCGAAATAAAATGGTCTCTTAAATATTTTATCGGTATTTGCCGATAAAAGGAATAAACCACGGGTCAAGTATTTGACTCGTGGTCAGAGTGTAGACAAACCGCCGCTTGGGACTGAATCCCAAACGGCGGTTTGTCTACAACACTCTGATGCGGCCGTCACAAAAAGCGATGGCCGCATTTTTGAAATATCGCTGGTTTTTGTATGAGCCCCGCTTTATTTATTCGCCTATGACTGATTTTACAAAGGCGGTAAGAGCCTTGTCCTTGCTGTTCGCATAGAAAAGCTCTTTAAAGTGCGCGCCGCCGAGAGCGCCCTTCAGCAGTTTCTGGTCGATGCCCTTCAGGCAGGTAATGATATCGTGGAAATTGTTTGCCCTTACGGCGTCAAGAATCTTCTTGTTGCTGCGCTCGACCTGCTGCTTTTCCTTCGGATAGCCGCCGCCACTCTCGCAGCCGAACAGTTTTTCAAAGATATATTCCAGATTGCACTCCGCGCCCCAGCCGAAGCCCTTTGCAAAGGGAAGGGAAATCGAGTTGCCGTCGTTGATCTGCGCAAACATGAAGG
The DNA here is from genome assembly GCA_900546895.1 of uncultured Oscillospiraceae bacterium. GTDB lineage: Bacteria > Bacillota > Clostridia > Oscillospirales > Acutalibacteraceae > Caproiciproducens. The sequence continues at coordinate 3,539 of UREO01000234.1, read as the reverse complement.
CGTCGCTCGGGTCGACCACATGGCCGCAGATCACGCCGGGGAAGCTGTTGAGCGCGAGCATGGCTCCTTCGCCGGTGCCGCAGCCGGTAATGACATAATCGGCCGCGCCGCTGTTCAATAATACGGCGGCCAAAATGCCGTTTTGCACATAGGTCAGCCATTCCTTATCCGTTGCCGTATACATGCCGTAATTGTATACCGTATGACCCATTGGTTCGACTACCTTTTTCAGTACGCTGCAGATCAATTCATTTTTGGAAGCCTGGCTGTTTTCGTTTATTAGTGCTATTTTCATGGGTTCTCTCCTTTATTCCTCGGGCCACATGACGCCGTCCGGGGGATTTTTTATAAAATGGTTTTTATCTGCTTCAATACGGAATCCGTGTCCAGACCATATTCACGCAGAAGCTCATCCGGTTTGCCGGATTGGCCGAAACGGTCCTGCACCCCGATTTTTTTGAACCGGAAATCGCCTCTGCCGATCAGCACGGCGGATACCGCGTCGCCTAAGCCGCCGATTACGCTGTGCTCTTCGATGGTGACTGCCTTTTTGCACCGGGAGGCATAACGCAGCACGCAGTCCTCGTCGATCGGCTTGATGGTATGGATGTTGACTACAGAAGCGGAAACTCCGCTTTCCGACAGTCTCGCCGCGCACTCCAGCGCGGTAGCCACCATGATGCCGCAGGCGAACAGGACTACGTCGCTGCCTTCGCGCAAAACATTGGCTTTGCCGATTTCAAACGGCATTTCCTGCTCGAATACCGGAGACGCGGGCCTTGCAAGGCGCAGATAGGCGGGGCCTTTTATAGCGGCCACCGTGTTGACGGCGCGTTTCGCTTCGTTTGCGTCGCACGGCACGATCACCGTCATGCCCGGAATCACGCGCATCAGCGCAAGGTCCTCAATGGCCTGATGGCTGCCGCCGTCCTCGCCAAGCGTGATTCCCGCGTGCGTCATGCCCAGCTTCACGTTGAAATTCGGGTACGCAACGCTGTTGCGCACCTGCTCGTACGCGCGCCCCGCGCCAAAGATGGCAAACGTGCTGCAGAACGGGATGAATCCCATCGTCGAAAGTCCCGCGGCCATGGAGATCATGTTTGCTTCCGCGATTCCGCCGTTAAAGAAACGTTCCGGATATTTTTCGGCGAAGCCGTTGGTCATGGTTGCGTGCGCCAGATCGGCGTCCAGAACGACGACTTTGTCGTTTTTTGCGCCAAGGTCGACCAGCGCTTCCCCGTAGGCGGCTCGTATTGCTTTTAATTCACTCATTCTATCAGCCCTTCATTTCTTCGAGCGCGGCATCCCGCTCGGCGGGAGAGGGTGCTTTCCCGTGCCAGCCCACTTGATTTTCCATAAAGGAAACACCTTTTCCTTTGACCGTATGTGCCAAAATGCATTTCGGTTTTCCCGGCCTTGCGGGGATTTCCAGCGCGTTGATCACCTGGCCGATCTCGTTGCCGTCGGCCAGCTCGATCACGTCGAACCCAAACGCTTCGAAGCGGTCCCGCAGATTGCCCAAAGCCATGACCTGATCGTTGGTGCCGTCGATCTGCAGCCCGTTGTTATCGATCATCACCGTCAGATTGTCCAGCTTGTAATGGGCAGCCGCGGTGCATGCTTCCCAGACCTGTCCTTCCTGCAGTTCGCCGTCGCCGAGGATCGTATAGACCTTCTGGGGGCCTTTCGCCGCTTTGGCTCCCAGCGCCATCCCCACGGCGATGGAAACGCCCTGGCCGAGCGAGCCGGTCGAAGCGTCCACGCCGGGGACTTTTTTCGCGTCCGGATGGCCCTGAAGAATGCTGTGAAGCTGGCGGAAATTTTTGAATTCCGCTTTGTCGAAAAACCCCATTTCGCCCAGAACCGCATAATAACACGGAGAAGCGTGCCCTTTGCTGAGCACAAACCGGTCCCGCGCCGGGTCGTCCGGATTTTTGGGGTCTACTCTCATCTGTGTGCAGTATGTCGCGGCGAGCAGCTCCACCATGGAAAGTGAGCCGCCCGGATGTCCGCTGGCCGCGCCGGCGACCATTTCAATAATGTCGCGGCGCAGCTGCGTGCATAGGGAAACAAGTTGTTGATTGTCCAGTCTTTTCATCTAAATACCTTGTTCCGTTTCTTATTTTTTCAGGGTACGGGCCTTTTTCAGGAAATCGATATAGACCGCTCCCAAAATGACGCATCCTCTTACAACGAACTGCCAGTAGCTGTTGATGCGGAGAAGATTCATACCGTTGTTTAAGACGCCGATAATCAAAGCGCCGACAACCGTGCCGCCAAGAGTACCGATACCGCCGTTAAAGCTTGTGCCGCCCAGAACCGACGCGGCGATCGCGTCGCGCTCAAAGCCCTCGCCGACGGACGGCTGGCCGGAATAGAGGCGGGCCGCAAGAACCACACCGGCAAGAGCGGCTAAAATACCGCTCATCATGAACACGCGCATCTGAACCGATTTGGTGTTGACGCCGGCGTATTTCGCGGCTTCCGCGTTTCCGCCCGTGGCGTAAACGTGGCGTCCGAAGCCTGTACGGTTCATAATAAAGAACAGGATGATGAAAACAAAAGCGACCACAAATACTGGGGTCGGAATTCCGAACAGATCGCCGGTGCCGATCAGGTTAAAGGTTTCGTTGGTGCATTGGGTAGGCTGGCCGCCGGTCACGACGTAGCCGACGCCGCGCACAATAATCTGTGTGGAGAGAGTTACGATAAAGGCCGGGATCGTAGTATGTGAAATGACATACCCGTTGAAGAGTCCAAGCAGCGCACCGAAAGCGAGCGCGCTCACAATACATACCGGCAGCGGCAGACCGGCGTTTGCCAGACGTACCGTGATAACGCCGGAAGCGGCGGCACACGAACCGACGGACAAATCAATTCCGCCGCAGATCAGGACACAGGTAATTCCGAATGCGATTAAAACGTTTACACAGGACTGCCGCAGCAAGCTCAGCAGATTTGTAGAAACAAGGAAAGTATTTGTAGTGATGGAAAGCGCGATGCATAGCCCCAGCACCGCAGCAATAGCAGCCAGATTGCGTCTCAGCCAGTTTACTGCTACGTTTCCCGCCGCGCTGCCTTTCAATGCCGCGGATTCCGAATGGTTAGTATTACCCATTTTATTTGTTTCCTCCTTCCACTGCGTAGGACATGATAATCTCCTGAGAGATTTCGTCTACATCAGGGTCTAATATTTTAACAAGTCTGCCTTCGCTCATAACCGCAATACGACTGGAGTTATTAATGATCTCAGGCAATTCGGACGAGATCATGATAATAGATACCCCTTCTTTGCTCAGGTCGCTCATCAGCTTGTAGATTTCCGCCTTTGCGCCAACGTCGATGCCGCGGGTAGGTTCATCCAGGATCAGAACCTTTGGCTTAGACGCCAGCCATTTTGAAATGACAACCTTCTGCTGGTTACCGCCGGACAGCTCGCCCACCAGCTGATTGACGGATGCCATGCGTATCGAAAGTTTATTCTGATATGTGGAGATCAAATTCGCTTCTTTTTTACGATTGATTCTGAGATTATGGAT
>UREO01000233.1 GCA_900546895.1 uncultured Oscillospiraceae bacterium | reverse complement strand
TCTGCGCATGTCTCGTGGGCTCGGAGATGTGTATAAGAGACAGATTTAGTAATGTATTCGATTTGACTTTATTATAGAACTCATATATGATTATGTCAATAGGAAAAGTAATATTTTTTATTGCAACGATTGTAAAAACATAGTATCATGTTTAATAAGGAATTACAAAACAAGGAGTGGCATATGAAACTTTCTACAAAAAGCCGCTACGCGCTGGAAGGAATGCTGTATCTGGCGGTCTTCGGCAATGAAAAGCTGCTGAGCATCAAGGAATTGTCCTCGGGGATTCAGGTGTCGGCAGCATATATGGAGCAGATCTTTTTCAGTCTGAAAAAGGCCGGGCTGGTGTCCACTGTACGCGGCGCGAAGGGCGGCTTTCTCCTGAATCAGGCGGAGGACGAGATCACCGTAGGAAAAATTATTCGCGCAATGGAAGGCAATATGGTCCCCGTCGAGTGCGTGAGCAGCCTGTCCGCCTGCAAAAGCAAGGTGCGGTCAGGCTGTATCAGCCGGAACGTATGGATACGGATTTCCGCGGCAATATCCGATACGGCCGACAGTCTGACCCTGCGGGAGCTGAAGGAAAAATATATCGCGGAAAACGGAGGGCGCCCATGAAAATCTCGACAAAAGGAAGGTACGGGCTGCGCGCCTTGATTGATCTTGCCATGAACAGCGGCGAGGGCTGTGTCTCCCTCTCCGGAATTTCCCAGCGGCAGGACCTGTCCCTCAATTATCTCGAAAGTATTTTCGCTTCCCTGAAGCGCGCGGGGATCGTCATCGGAATTGCGGGCGCGCAGGGCGGCTATGTGCTGGCGAAGCCGGCGGAGGAGATCACCCTGCGGGAAATTATGACCGTGCTGGAGGGCGATATGTCGGTTTACGACAATCTGGGAGAAAGAACCAGCATCCGCAGCTTTTTGAACCGCAACGTCTGGGATGTGATCGACCGCAGCGTGGACGAGGTCCTGTCCGGCACCACGCTCGAAGACGTACTCAAGGATATTGAAGCCCGGCACCTTTCCGCGGACTGCTCGGAACTGTAATATCCGTCTGTAAAAAAGAAGGAACGTCCATGGACTGAAATCAGTTCGGCGGAGCGTTCCCTTTTCTTTATTTTATTGTATCTGCATCACAGTCAGTTCCCGGCCTCAATGCTGATTTCGTTGAATTTATCCGTCAGGTCCTTGATGGCCAGCTCGTTTTTCCGCTCTCCGGCGGCATCGACCACAATCCCGCCGCGGTGCATCATCACCAGCCGGTCGCCGTAATTGACGGCGAATTTCAGATTGTGCGTAACCATCAGCGTCGTCAGCTTTTTTTCACGGACAAACCGTTCCGTGAGCTCCATGACGTTTTCACTGGAGCGCGGGTCGAGCGCCGCGGTATGTTCGTCGAGAATCAGAAGATCAATCGGCGTCATGGTGGAAATGAGCAGCGCCAGCGCCTGACGCTGGCCGCCGGAAAGGCTGGCGACCGGCAGATCAAGCTTCTCTTCCAGGCCGAGCTTTAACAGCTCCAGCTGCGAGCGGTAAAAATCGATTTTCCTTTTATTGACCCCAAGCTGCAACCCGAAGGAACCGCCCTTATTGTCCGCAAGCGCCATATTTTCCAGTATGGTCAACTCGGGACAGGTTCCCTTCGACGGGTCCTGAAAAACACGTCCGATGAATTTGGAATGCTGGTACTCTTTCAGCCGGCTGATTTCCTGACGGTTCACGGAAACGCTGCCGCTGTCGACGGCGATGCTCCCGCAGAGGATATTGAGGATGGTGGTCTTTCCGGAGCCGTTGCTGCCGATAACGGAAACAAACTGTTCCTTCTCAATTTCCAGATTGAAATCGGTAAACAGCACCACCTCGTTGACCGAACCGGGGTTGAAGGTTTTATCAATATGCTTCATACTGACGAAGCTTTCGTCCGTCTCAGATTTGAGTTGGATTGACATTTTGCTTTTTCCCCCTCCCCGTGAACATATTGTTGGATATCAGCGCGACGGTGAAAAGGACCGCCATCAGCAGCTTCAGATAATTGGTCGGCAGTCCGAGCTGCATGGCAATCACGAGGCACGCTTTATAAATAACAGCGCCCAGGATCGCCGCCGTGGTCGCTTTCATCCACTTTATTTTCCGGAACAGGTTCGTGCCGATAATCACCGAGGCAAGCGCCATTACCACCATGCCCGTTCCGCTGGCCACACTGGCGGACTCCGTCTGCTGGCTTAAAATACTGCCCGCCAAAGCCGTACAGCCGTTGCCGATGGCAAGGCCGATGACCTTCATAGTCCCGGGGTTCCTGCCAAGAGAGGTAACATACTGCGCGTTGTCCCCCGAAGCGCGGAGCAGCAGACCGGATTTGGTCTTCAGGTACCCGTCCAGCAGGAGCTTCACAAGGGCGCAGGAAACCGCCGCAATGACCACCACCCGGTAATTTTCCGGAAGTCCGCCTGCCAGCAGTCCGGAAAACCCCGAATTGAAAATGGTGTTTTTGTCGTAAAAGGGCATCACCGCGCTGCCCTTGGTAATGACAAGGTTCACACTCCAAAGTCCGGTCATCACGAGAATACCGGAAAGAAGGTCGGTAATTCCCAGCTTCACGTGCAGAAAGCCCGTCAGGCAGCCCGCGGCGGCGCCGCAGACAAAGGCCGCCAGGCACGCCAGCCAAGGATCGGCTCCGAAGGTAATCAGCGCCGCCGTCACACACGCCCCGAGCGGGAAGGTCCCGTCGACCGAAAGGTCCGGGAACCCCAGAACGCGGTAGGTAATGTATACGCCAACAGCCATGATCCCGTAAATGAAGCCCTCTTCCAGCACATTGACAGCCAGACCCAGAATGATATCCATGGAGAGTTTACCAGCTTTCTGTTATTTTGTTACCGCCGTGGCGTCGGAATATTCCGAAGGCAGAGTCAGGCCGAGCTGATCCATGACCGCCTTGTTGTAGACGGGGGTGCAGTCCTTGACCATATAAACCGGCGTTTCGGAAGCCTTCGCTTCCCCTTTCAGGATATTCGCCGCCATCTTCCCGGTTTCCTTGCCCAGAGCGACATAGTCGATGCTTTGGGATGCAAGGCAGCCGTTTTTCACCTGTTCCTCTTCCGATCCGAAAACGGGGATCTTCGCTTTTCCGGCTGTCTGAAGAACGGAGGAAAGATTATCGACGACATTATTATCGGTAAAATTATTGATGCAGTCCACGCCCTTGGAAACGGCGGTCGCGGCTGCGGCGGCAACCTCGGAGGCATTGGTCACGCCGACATCGACAACTTCAAAGTTGTATTTCGGGGCAAGCTCCTTGAACTGCGCGAGCTGGGAAACGGAATTCGGCTCGCTGGTTGTGTAGAGGATGCCGATTTTTTTCGCATCCGGCAGGAACGCGCGGATCATTTTGATCTGCTGCTCAAGCGGAAGCACGTCGGACGAGCCCGTGCAGTTGACTTCCGGCTTTTCGTTGGACTTGACGATTCCCGCGGCAACCGCGTCGGAAACGGCGGTGAATACAACGGGGATATCGGTGCTTTTCGCCATACTGTACGCGGACATGGCCGCCGGAGTGGCAATTCCCATTAACATGTCGTATTTCTTGGAAACCATATTTTTCGCAATCAGGTCGCCGTTCGCGTTATCGCCCTGTGCGTTTTGAAAATCAATGGTGATATTGTCCCCGTCTTTTAGTCCGGCTTCTTCCAGACCCGCTTTAAACCCGGTGTAGCAGTTGTCGAGCGAGGGATGGGTCGCGTACTGAATGACGCCGATCTTGAAATTTTTTGCCGCGTCCTGGCTCTGTGCTTCCGAACCGGCTGCGCTGGCTGCGGAGCTGGCCGCCGCACCGGACGAACACGCCGTAAAGGAAGCCGCAAGCGCTGCCGTAAGAATCCCCGCCATGATTTTTTTTACTGTATGATAAAATCTGCTTTTCATTGTCGTTTCCTCCTGAAAGTTAAGTTGTTTCGTTTGTGCAGCGGTTGATTGACACAGCCTCGCCATCGTATCCCGCACATTGCCATTTCCGTCACTCCTTAACCTGAATTTTAGAAATAAAAAAAGCCCTTGCCCCTAAAAATAGGGACAAGAGCATTCACTCCTGTGGTACCACCCAAATTGACGGCTAAACCGCCCGCTTTTTCCATACACGACTTTTCATGATGTATGCTTCCTTGGTAACGGGCGAAGTTCCCGTCAAAAGCTACTGGGCAGAGCCGACTGCTCCGCTTTTCATTTTGCCCTCATAAGTCCATTCAGCCTGCCGCACTCCTCCGCAATCCCACCATCTGCGGCTCTCTACGCGAGCGATCTGCCTGCTTACTACTCTTAATCATCGGTTTGTGGCTTTTATCTCTTTGACAGCTATTATATGCAAAATCCAGAAACTTGTCAAGCACTATTTTTTTCTTTTCGCGGTCCCTGGCCTGATGAGATCGTAGCTCTGGCCGATCCATGCGTAAATTTCCTGCTCAGGAACGGAACCGTCCACCTTTACGGTATTCCAGTGCACCTTATTCATATGATAGGCGGGCGTCACCGCAAAATATGCGCCGCGCAGCAAATCGGCATACATCGGATCGCACTTCAGATTGATATTAACGACCCCGCCGCGCTCATAAATAAAGGCAAAGGCTTTTTTGCTGACCCGGTGCCGCAGAACGGCCCACGCCTGTGCCGATCCGGGATCGTCGTCAAACGGATAATCCTCATATGCGCCGGGAAATGTCAGGCAAAATTCGATCAGCCCGCGTTTTGTCAGCATATCGCAGTTTCTCCTCTTCCTTATTCGTATAGATGAAAGATTGTCATAATGTATTCTAAAAAACTATTTTAAATTGTAAGCGATTTTCCTATAAAGTCAAGAGGATTCCGGCCGATATAAAGATTATATAATGTCTGCTGAACGAGCTGAAAAGACGCATGAATGCTGACTTATGAGAAGAT
>UREO01000232.1 GCA_900546895.1 uncultured Oscillospiraceae bacterium | reverse complement strand
ATACGATATCTGCGCATGTCTCGTGGGCTCGGAGATGTGTATAAGAGACAGCGCATAGTCAATCCCAGCAGTGCAAGAATGCCCGGTTAGGTCTGGAATCGGCTGATTCGTAGCGGTTATATTTTCCTCCGCTGTAATTGGCGTTTTCTCTCCGCTGCGGGGAAGGTTCATGCGCTTTGTGTAAAAATCAAGAAATGTCTGCCGGTCGTACTTCATCTTGATGTACTCGGAATCCATTTCTTTTTTCAATTCCTGGAAATATGGGAGTGACGGGTTTGCCTTTTCCCACAATTCCGGATGATTGACTTCATCGTCGGAATCCATCTTGTAAATCAGCGGACAGAGGCCAAGCTCTGTAATGTCTCCGCTCAGAACGTCATGCGCCAAGCGAAGATCGTCATCAAGCACTCCGTCACGAACATAGCCGTTTGTCGTGATCTTAAAAATTCGGCTGTGCTTCCGCTTGCCGAATCCGGACTGAAACACGCCTATGTTTTTAGAATTCTCGTATTCGTGTTCTTCATCAAAAATCAAACACGCCGAGCGCTTGCCGTCTTTGGTACGGGCATTCGACGTGTTGTATTTGATATACGATTTTGTTTGCAGATTCGTAATTTCGACTTTGGACTTATAAAAAAATCGTTTGGATTTTACCCATGTGTTTTCCAGCATAGAATAAATATCTTCAAACGACGTTTTCGCCTGGTCTTCGCTGTTCGCAATGATGTCAACATTGTACCCTTTAACCCCGTGATATTTCGTAGTGAGGTACCACGCAAGCCCCGAAATGAAACCGTTTTTCCCATTTCCGCGCCCCATCATGATAAAAAATTCATTAAAAACGACAGTATCGGTTCTACGATAATAGCAATGCACAAGGGCCAAAACAAAAAGCTCCCACGGGATGAGCTTCATGTCAAAATAGCGTTCAATCAGCTCGACGGCTTTGTCGATTTTTTGATTGTCGATAGACACGTCTGCCGGCGGGGAAAGTTTCCGCTCAATGCAATCCATTGCTTGATGGATTTCTTTGTTGGCCTTGACTTTCCCGCTGCGGACTGCCGACATGTAATCATCTATGTACTTACATTTCAGCATCCTCGTCACCGTCCGTCTGCGCGGGCCGGATTCCAAGGCTGTCCAGCAGTTTCAGCATCTGCGCATTAGTTTTCAGGAGATCTCCGACGGAATCGTTCTTTTTTGTAGTAATAGCGCTATCGTGGAGCAACGCCACCATTTCCGCATTTGCTTTTACTAAAGCAACCAAAGCTTTATATTTCTCACTGCTCTTATTTTCTTCTGAGGCCATTTCCAGCATTTTAGAATTCTGCTCAACTAATTCAGATATCGGTCCGGCCTTTTTGATGTTGTTAACAATAGATTGTGAAACACTGCTTACTATAACCCCGCGATCCTCAATATCGGCAATCAGGCGGTTTTTGGTGTCCCATAGCTTCATGTAATCCGTCACCATGTCGGTATAGTACGTTCCAACAGTGCCGCATCGCTCAAGCTGATCGAGCAAATCCTCCATGATTTTTTTACGGAGAGCATCATGGTCCCTCTCTTTTTTTGCTTTTCTGGGCATTTCATTCACCTCCCACATGTGCACGCGAAGAATCTTTTTTGTCTACAACCCACCCGAGTAACGCCCCGCGAAATTAAAATGCGTTTTATTTTGACCGGGGGTATTGTCTGGACGAGATAAATTCTCCGTCGCCATCGTCGCGCAAAGTAAATAGTTTATCACACTGGCAACAGCAAAACACAGTCTTGCCATACTCCCGCATATCCCTGTCGTTGAATTCTGCAACCGTATTACATGCTCCACAGTGTGGACAGGCAACTTCTTTGCTCATCGTTCTCACTCCCAACTCTCCGGCCACGGCTCCAGCTTCGCGTGCCGCAGCCGTTCCGGGTGACATACTGTTTCGTGACAATCCTTGCACACGGCGATCAGGTTTCGCCGTAGTATCCCAAGTTTATCCAGGTACCACTTGCTTAACGCCAACTCCGGATGATTCCGCAGATAATTGACATGATGTACATGGTTCGCTCTGGCATAGCTGCCGCGCTTTCGGTGCTCTTGGCATTCGTTCTTCTGTTCTCTCAGGACTTCCGCCCGCAGATGCCGCCATTCTGGAGAAACGTAAAACTCATGGGTGTTATTGCTTGCAATAAGTTCTTTTAGTTGCTGGAGTGTTTCACCGGATAGAATAATAATGACCTTCCCGTCAATCTCTGTTGTGCTTATGTCTTTTGAATATACTTGCCATTTACCATCCATTCACATTTCTCCATTATGCGCAAAAAATACGTATAAATATTTTTAAAAGCCCTTGACTTATGCGCATTAAGTGTGTATAATATAATCATGAGGTGAGGACATGAAGCGCAAGGACTTAATAAAAACGTTAGAACAGAATGGATGGTGGAAAATCAGGGAAGGTGCTAATCATGATATCTACACCAACGGAAAGAAAAGCGAACCGATACCCCGACACAATGAAATCAATGAACTTCTTGCAAAAGCAATCATCAAGCGGCAGGGGCTGAAATAAAGCCCCTGACCTGCTGCATTAGATATTACGATGATTTATAGCAATAATTCGCAGTCCAGAATTATGGGCAAAATAGCATTAATAAGAAGTTGGAGGTGCTTACTATGAAAAAAGTTTATCCCGTTGTCCTCACCCCGGCAGAACGCGGATATGTCGTATACGTCCCTGATCTACAGATTAACAGTGAAGGAAGCGACATTGCCGAAGCAATTGAAATGGCCCGTGATGCCATCGGCCTGTGGGGAATTACTGAACAGGATTCCGGCAGAAAAATTCCGGAACCATCTTCCGCGACAGACATTGACCACGATACGAATGAAATCGTAACTCTGGTTGATATTGACTTCGATTCCTATCGGCGCGCCAATGATATGCGGACAATCCGCAAGAATGTAACTGTTCCCAGCTGGCTTAATGATTTGGCCGAAAAAGCAAACGTCAACTTTTCGCAGGTCTTGCAGGATGGTCTAAAACAACGGCTACATGTTTCTGATCGGTAAACTGATCCCCGCCCGATAAAGGCGGGGATTTTTCTTTACGCCGCTTCCAATACCGGTCTGCCCGCTTCTCTGCTGCTCCGAATTCCCTTGCATTGAATGTTGGGCGATAATGATATTTCATGGGTATCACCCCGTTTTGGATATAAGAAAAGCGCCCGCCAGAAGGCAAGACGCTGTTTAACTATTCTGCTGCCTGTGCATCGGCTTTTGTTCTTTGAACTGTGCCCCAAGGATGATGAGGCGGCGCATAAAGGGTATATATTTTCAGTGGGATGTTTCCAGTATTAATCACATTGTGCCATGTTCCTGCCGGTACTAATATTGCATATCCAGAACAGACCTTTTTCTGAAAGACTAAATTATCCTTGCTGCTCCCCATCTTTACAATTCCCTGCCCTTGCTCAATCCGAAGGAACTGGTCTGTATCGGGGTGTATCTCCAAGCCTATATCTTCATCAACCCTGATGCTCATTAAAGTCAATTGCAGATGGTTTCCTGTCCATAATGCCGTTCGATAATTATTATTTTGCTTTGTCACTGCTTCAATATTAACCACAAACGGCTCCGGTCCATAATCTTCTAAGGCCATACTATTACAGTTATCCTGACGTGGACACCTATTATTCATATCCTTTTTTACTCCTTTCATATTCTTGCATGCTATCATATGAGAGGTACTCCGGGAAAGTGTTTAATAAAGAATTGGTAATACAAAAGGACGGCCCGCTAAGGTCGTCCTTTGAAATACGAATCGGCGCGCTACAGGTGGCCAGTCTGCCCGCGCTCGAAGGTTCCTTTTTGGTAAGGCGGAAGCTTTTGGGTGCACCATTAACCTTGAATCCTAACCGCCTCGGAGTGGCCTCATATAAAATCATAAAATTTTTGCCGATTGATCGGCTGGTGCCAGTGTCCGGCTCTGACCCGGCAAGCCCTCGGCGATTGCCTTGCTCACTGGCATATAGCGCTCCGCCGTGCAGGAGCGGAGCGCTGAAAAGGAGGGCGCGGTGTTGTCGTTTCCGCCCCGCGCTGGCGGTGTGAAACTATCTTCCTTAATTTCCCATGCTCTCATATTAACTCATTTGTGGGTACTATAAACGGCAGTCATATAATATTTTTTTCTTTTGCAAGCAAGTAATAAAAATATCTTCGCTCATTATTAAACTTTTTCTCTCCCGTTTCAAGATTGCACAGCATACGCAAATAGTACCATGGAACGTCCCTGGTCACTGCAAGCACTATCTGTTCCCAATCTCTGGCACTGACCGCCTTTGCACATTTTTCTATTAATTCTATATCCCTTGCCATACTGGCCGCCTGCATTGCTGCGTTTCCCGCCGGATCTCCCACACCTGACCCATGAGGCATCCCGGTGACCTGCGGACTGTTGTATTTGCTTCTTACTTCCGTTAGTTTTTGCTTTTTGTATTGATACTGCAAACAGAAATTATGTAATTCCCGATACGCGAATTTAGAAATTTCGTATTCATCAAGTTTGAGATCCTTTTTTATCGGCAAGCTTTCCGCACCTCTCTTTCATGCATCCTTTTCCCGGACAATAGTAGGTATCTCGGTCCACTCTGACCCTCCAATCACAGGCTGGCTCCGTACATAAGTAGCCGTTGCTCATGCGATACAGGCAGCCATTGCCCGCTGGCATGGAAATTAATTTCTTCTCTTCCGGCCTTTGTTCTTCCCGCTGTGAATCAGGAGGCTTCAATTTTGCTTCCGTGACCGCTGGACTGGTAAGATAATCAGGTGAAATTCCGTAATACTTCGATATCAGCGCAATTGCTTTCTTACCAGGCTGATTTTTACCGCTTTCCAGCAGGCAGTAATACTGTGTGGTTAGTCCTATTAATTCCGCTGTCTGCGCCTTATCGCGGCCTGTCCCTTTGCGAAGGTTCCTTAATTTTTCTGATGTTGTCATGGAG
>UREO01000231.1 GCA_900546895.1 uncultured Oscillospiraceae bacterium | reverse complement strand
GTTCCTGATTACGGGAATCAACGACATGCTTGCGATCGGCAAGGAAAAGGTGAGCGTGACGGTCGAAATACCGAAGAACGCCTCCGGCGGACAGGTCGCGAAAGTCCTGAACAGCGCCGGTATCATCCGCGACGCGAGTTTCTTTCAGGCTTATTCCAAGCTGACGAAGGCGGACGGCCATTACAACAACGGCAGCTATAAAATTGATACCAATATGGACTATGAGGCTATTATCAATAACCTTCAGTCCAATATGAACCGCGTGGATACCGTTAAAATCACCTTCAAAGAGGGCGCCAACATCCTTGAAATCGCCGATCTCATGGAAAAAAACGGGGTCTGTTCCTCCAAGGACGTGCTTTCTGTTGTGAATTCGGATGCCTTTGATAAAAGCTATGAAATGCTTCAGGCAATCACGAACGAACCGGACCGCTACTACAAGCTTGAGGGTTACCTTTTTCCCGATACCTATGAATTTTATAAGGACGAGGATCCCGAGCAGGCGGTCGAAAAGCTGATCAGCAACTGCAGTAAGAAGCTGACTAAGCAGATCCGCAATAAGGCGGCGGCAGAGAACATGACGATTGACCAGATGATGACGCTGGCTTCCATGATCCAGGCGGAAGCGGCGGACAAAGACGATATGTACAAAATTTCCTCCGTTTTTCACAACCGCCTGAACAGCGGTGGAGAAGGCGATCTGCTTCGCCTGCGTTCGGATCCGACCACCTATTACCCGTACCGTACCAAGGCGGCCGTACCGTCCGATCTGCGCGAAACCTATAAGAGCAAATATGATACTTATACCATCAAGGGCCTGCCCGCGGGGCCGATCTGCAACCCGGGAACGGATGCAATCAACGCGGCCCTAAATCCCGCAAGCACCAAATATTATTACTTCTGCCATGATAAAAACGGAAAAGCGTATTATGCCGCGACCAATGCGCAGCATGAAGCGAATCTGAAAAAGGCGGGACTGAAATAGAAGGCTTTGGAGGACAAAAATTGACGGATACGAATCAACGCGCTGAGCTGCTTTCCCCCGTGGGCGACAGGGAACGGCTCGGCTCGGCAATCAGCTTCGGCGCCGATGCGGTTTATCTGGCCGGACAGGAATTCGGCATGCGCACGGCGCCGTCCAATTTTACAAACGAAGAACTGGTTCAGGCGGTGCAATACGCGCACGGCAAAAATGCTAAGGTCTATCTGACCTGCAACACCGTACCGCACAATGACGAGCTTTCGCGTCTGCCGGAATTTCTGCGGTTTGCGCAGGAAACCGGGGTGGACGCGCTGATTATTGCGGATTTCGGAGTCATGGCGATGGCGAAGAAATATGCGCCGAAGGTGGATATTCACATGTCCACACAGGCTGGCGTCGCGAATTACGTCAGCGCCCGCGAGCTGTACGAGCTGGGCGCTTCCCGCGTTGTGCTGGCGCGTGAGCTGAGCCTTGGGGAAATTGCGGAAATCCGCGCCAAAACGCCCCGGAAGCTTGAACTGGAGGTTTTTGTACACGGCGCCATGTGCGTTTCGTTTTCCGGTCGCTGCCTGCTTTCCAGCTATCTGACGGGGCGCGACGCGAACCGCGGCGACTGCGCGCAGCCGTGCCGCTGGGAATACGCGCTGATGGAATCCAAGCGTCCGGGCCAGTATATGCCGGTTTCCGAGGACGGACACGGTACCTACATTCTGAATTCTAAAGATCTGTGCATGATCGAACATATTCCGGAAATTCTGAAAACCGGCGTGACAAGCTTGAAAATAGAGGGCAGGGCAAAGTCTGCGTACTATGTTTCGGTGACGACCAACGCCTACCGGAACGCCATTGACGAATACTTCGCGGATCCGGAAAAAAAGGTCTCCCCTTGGATCGTGGAGGAGCTGAACAAGATCAGCCACCGCGAGTACAGCACCGGCTTTTACTTCGGGACCGAACCGGGGCAGGTGTACGAAAACGGCGGCTATGTGCGGGAATACGATGTGATTGCCGTCTGTGAAAGCTATGAAAACGGCGTGGCGGTCCTTTCCCAGCGCAACCGCTTTTTCAAAGGCGATACCGCCGATGTGCTGGAGGCGGGCAACCGCCCGTTCCTTCTTCCGCTGAACGAATTATATGATAAGGACTGGAACCCGATCGATTCGGCGCCCCACGCCACAATGACCGTATTTCTCAAAACCGACCAACCCATTCAAAAGGGCTCGATCCTGCGCAAGGCAAGAATCTAACCCAATATCGTGCAGATTCCATGCATTGGCAGAGAAAATCATGATTAAAGCTTCTCCATACTGGTAATCCTAACCAGTATGGGGGAGTGCTTCTATGGAAAAAAGAACAGCCGCTTTTTTCGGTGTGTTTATGCTTTGTCTGTTCCTCTGCGTTTTAAGCCTGTACACGGTGTCGGACGGCGCTCAGCTTGCCGCGACCGCCGACAACCAGAGCAGCTATAAGCTGGTGGTGGCAAAAACAAGGGGGACCATTTACGACTGCAATAAAAATTCTCTGACCGGCGCGGATACGGAGTACGCCGCCGCCGTTGCGCCGAGCGTGGAGGGTGCGGCGGCACTCAGCAAGGTGCTGACGGAAAAGGAACTGGAGAGTGTTTATCCGTCCTTGACCGCGGGCAAGCCGTTTGCCCTGAAACTGCCGAAAAGCATTACCGCAAACGGGATTGACGTATTTCCCGTTGACAAAAGGTATGCCGACAAACAGATCGCCGTTCACACCATAGGCTATCTGGACGGCTCCGGCGCGGGAGCCGCCGGGATAGAAAAGGCGTTCAACAAGCAGCTGACGCAGAATCAGGGACAGATTTCCGTCACCTATAAGGTGGACGCCGTCAACCGTGTGCTGGCGGGAGAGAACAAAAAGACCAGCGATTCCTCGTATCTGCACAACAGCGGGGTCGTGCTGACAATCGATAAGAATATTCAGGAGATCGCCGAAGAAGCCGCCGGAAAATATCTGACCAAGGGTGCGGTGATCGTTACGGAGGTGCCGTCGTGCAAAATCCGCGCGATGGTCAGCCTGCCCGATTTTTCCCCGAATAACATCGCGGCGGCGCTGAAAGAGGAGGGCTCTCCGCTTGTTAACCGCTGCCTTTCCGCGTATAACGTGGGTTCCGTATTCAAGCTTGTTTCCGCTTCCGCCGCTTTGGAATACGGCGTTTCCCCGGACACCCAGTACACCTGCACCGGTTTGATCGATGTGGACGGCGGCATTTTCCATTGCTTTAACGGGGAGAGCCATGGCGTCGAGAATATGAAATCAGCGATCGCGCAGTCCTGCAACACCTATTTTATCAATCTCATGAAGCAGGTGCCGCAGGCTCAGTTTTTGCTGATGGCGCAGAGTATGGGCTTTGGCCGTTCCTTTGAGATTGCGCCGGGCATTTCATCGGCTTCGGGCAATCTTCCAACCTTAAAAAGTCTCAATATTCCGAGAGCTCTGGCAAACTTTTCGTTCGGGCAGGGCGATCTGACCGCCACGCCTCTGCAGATTGCGGCAATGGTGAACGCGATTGCAAGCGAAGGGGAGTATACCCAGCCCTACTTGTACGAGGGTCTTGTGGATGAAAATCTGAAATACACGGCGAGAGCGCCCGCTCAGGAAAGCACTCAGGTGATTTCACAGAATACGGTGGACCTACTCCGCGATTTTATGAAGGAATCCATTGAGACGGGAACCAGCAAAAAGGGCAAACCAGCCAAGGGAGGGGCGGGCGCGAAAACCGCGACCGCGCAGACGGGACGGTATGTGAACGGGGTGGAAGCGGTGGAATCCTGGTTTTCCGGGTTCTATCCGTATGAAAACCCAAAGTACGTGATCACGGTGTTTGCGGAGGACGGTACCGGCGGCGGCGCGACCTGCGGTCCGGTTTTCAAGCAGATTGCCGACGCACTGGCCGATAAAATCGGTCAATAACCGACAATTAGATTGACAAGCCGCGCGATTCAGTTTATAATCAGGATGAAATAAAGTGAATGGTGCCGGGAACCCCGGCACAGGAATAAAGGCGATGAGGGGTACGAAGGTGCTGGGCACTGCAAAAGAGAGGAAATTCACGGCTGAAAGATTTCCGCAGTTGCCGCCACCAAAGCCAACCCACAGCCCTGCGGTGAAGAACTGCGGCGTTTTCCCCGCGTTATGGGGATTCAAGCGGCGCTCAGGCGCAATTTGGGTGGTACCACGGATTTCTCCGTCCCATTGTGGACGGTGAAGTCTATTTTTTTGCGGCGCGCCGCAATTTCAAAGTCAATTTTTTGCCTGACAGGCGGAATGGAGTTATTGCAATGGAATGGACAGGGTTAAATGAACTGCGTGAAAAATATTTGTCTTTTTTCGAATCGAAGGGGCATCTGCGCCTGCAGAGCTTTTCGCTGATTCCCAAAGACGACAACAGCCTTTTGCTGATTAATTCCGGCATGGCGCCGATGAAAAAATATTTTACCGGAGAGGTGACTCCCCCGCGCAAAAGAGTGACGACCTGCCAAAAATGCATCCGTACGCCGGACATTGAGCGTGTCGGCATCACCGCCCGGCACGGTACCTATTTTGAGATGCTGGGCAATTTTTCTTTTGGTGATTATTTTAAACACGAGGCCACCGCGTGGGCGTGGGAATTTTGCACCAAAGTGCTCCAAATGCCGGTGGATAAGCTATGGATCACCATTTATACCGATGACGACGAAGCGTTTGAAATCTGGACGAAGGAAGTCGGCGTCGACCCGTCGCACATTGTCCGCCTGGGAAAAGAGGACAATTTTTGGGAGCACGGCTCCGGTCCCTGCGGTCCCTGCTCCGAAATCTATTTTGACCGCGGCGAGCAGTACGGCTGCGGCTCGCCGACCTGCGGCGTAGGCTGCGAATGCGACCGCTACGTCGAATTCTGGAACGTGGTGTTTTCCCAGTTCAACAGCGACGGCAAGGGCAACTACCCGCCGATGGAGCATCCGAATATCGACACCGGTATGGGGCTGGAGCGCCTTGCCTGCATCATGCAGGGCGTGGACAACCTGTTCCTGGTTGATACC
>UREO01000230.1 GCA_900546895.1 uncultured Oscillospiraceae bacterium | reverse complement strand
TGAGGACTGCGTCAAAATTGCGAGGAAAATCGGCTATCCCGTTGTTGTGCGCCCCGCGTACACATTGGGCGGAAGCGGCGGCGGCATCGCGGCCGACGAAGAACAGCTGCTTTCGATCGCAACACTCGGCCTGCATCGCAGCCGCGTGAACCAGGTACTGATCGAACGGTGCATTTCCGGCTGGAAGGAAATCGAGTACGAAGTTATGCGCGACCGCAACGGCAACTGCATCACGGTCTGCAACATGGAAAACTTCGATCCCGTCGGCGTTCATACCGGCGACTCCATTGTCGTCGCTCCCTGCCAGACGCTTGCGGATAAGGAAACGCAGATGCTCCGTTCCGCCGCGCTTGCCATCATCCGGGAGCTGAAGGTGGAAGGCGGCTGCAACGTTCAGTTCGCTTTGAATCCGAAAAGCTTCGAGTACTGCGTGATTGAAGTGAATCCCCGCGTAAGCCGTTCTTCCGCGCTTGCCTCCAAGGCGACGGGCTACCCGATCGCGAAGGTGGCTTCCAAAATCGCGCTGGGCTATACGCTGGACGAAATTCAGAACGCCATCACAAAAAAGACCTTTGCGTGCTTTGAGCCGACGCTGGACTACTGCGTGGTGAAAATTCCGAGATGGCCGTTTGATAAATTTGTTTATGCCAAGCGCAGCCTGGGTACCCAGATGAAAGCGACCGGCGAAGTCATGGGGATTGCCCCGACCTTTGAAGCGGCTTTGATGAAATCCATTCGCTCGCTGGAGCAGAATGTTTTCAGTCTGCTCGACCCCAATGTCCGCAGCCTTACGAACAGCGAGCTGGAGCAGCGGCTTTATGTCGTCGACGACCGGCGGCTCTGGGTGGTTTCTGAAGCGCTGAGGCGCGGCGTGACCCCGGAAAAGATTCACGATATTACGAAAATCGATCTCTGGTTCCTTGACAAGCTGCTCTCCATCATCGAGGTTGAAAAAGCGTTTGCCGCGGGGCCGATTGATAAGGCCCTGCTTCTGAAAGCAAAGGATTTTGGATTTCTGGACAAAACCCTGTCGCAATTGAGCGGCAAGACTGTAGAAGAAATTCGGTCGATGGAAGACGAGTGGGACATCCATCCTATTTATAAAATGGTCGATACCTGCGCGGCCGAATTCGACGCGGAAACGCCGTACTATTATTCCACTTACGGAATCCAGAATGAATCCCTGCCGCAGAGCGACCGAAAGAAAATCCTTGTCATCGGTTCCGGTCCCATTCGCATTGGACAGGGGATCGAATTCGATTTCTGTTCCGTACACAGCGTCTGGGCGCTGAGGGACCTTGGCTATGAAACCATTATCGTCAACAACAATCCGGAAACCGTCAGCACGGACTTTGACATTGCGGACAAGCTGTACTTTGAGCCCCTGACGGAAGAGGATGTGCGCCATATTATCGATCTGGAAAAACCGGACGGCGCCGTCGTGCAGTTCGGCGGCCAGACCGCCATCAAACTAGCCGGGGCCATTGAAAAAATGGGGATTCCGATTCTCGGGACCTCGTTTGACAGCATCGATGAGGCGGAGGACCGCGAGCGCTTCGACAAAATCCTGTTCGAATGCCAGATTCCGCGTGCCGACGGCCGTATGGTCTTTACCTGTGAGGAAGCCATCCGGGCGGCAAACGAGCTGGGTTACCCGGTGCTTATCCGGCCGTCCTATGTGCTCGGCGGACAGGGCATGCATATCGCGTATGCCGACGAAGACATCGTCGAACAAATCGGCATCATTAACCGGATTGCGCAGGAGCATCCGATTTTGGTGGATAAATACATTATGGGCACCGAGGTGGAGGTCGACGCCGTCTGCGACGGAATCGACTCGGTCATTCCGGGTGTCATGCAGCATATTGAGCGTGCCGGTATCCATTCCGGAGACAGTATTTCCGTTTATCCCGCCATCGGCGTACCGAAGGATATGCAGGAGCTGATTGTGGAGTATACCCGCCGGCTCGCAAAGGCGCTGAAGGTCAAGGGACTGCTGAACATCCAGTTTATCGTCAAGGATCAGGAAGTGTATGTCATCGAGGCAAACCCGCGTTCCTCCAGGACCGTGCCCTATATCAGCAAGGTAACGGGGATCCCGATCGTACCGCTGGCTGTCGGCACCTTCTTTGGCAAGACCCTGCCGGATATGGGCTACCACTACGGACTGCAGAAGGAAAAAGACCTGATTGCAATCAAAATGCCGGTTTTCTCCTTTGAAAAGCTTTACGGGGCCGACGTCAATCTCGGCCCGGAAATGAAATCTACCGGCGAGGTGCTGGGAATCGCGCGTACCTTTGACGAAGCGCTGATCAAGTCGTTTTACGGCGCCGGCGTACACATGATTAAAAACGGCAGGGTGATTTTTACCCTGAAGGACAGCGATAAGGAAGAGGCTCTGCCCATTGCCAGAGGGCTTTACGACCTTGGATGGACGATCTACGCTACGGCGGGAACCTCCGATTTCCTGAACGACCACGATATCCCGACCATCCGCACCAATAAGATTGGAACGGGCAGCCCGGATATCCTCGACCATATTACCTCGGGCAAAATCGATCTGGTTATCAATACTCCGTCCCGCGGGGTGGTGCATAACAGGGACGGTTATAAAATACGCAGAAACGCGGTGGAATCCGGCATTCCCTGCCTGACTTCGCTGGATACGGCCAACGCGTTCCTGACCTGTGCCCAGCATGTGGAAACCACTCAGCTTTCTGTGATTGATATCACGAAAGTTTCCAAATTTCTGAACTTTATCTGACAGTGCCATTCAAACAAAATCTGCGTATTCAAATCATGGATATCAATCAGTTATAGGAGGAAAATAATGATGAAAAAATGTGAGCTTCTCTATGAGGGCAAGGCAAAAAAGGTCTACGCAACGGATGATAAGGGCTACTGCATCGTCGATTACAAGGATGATGCAACCGCCTTTAACGGACAGAAAAAGGGGACAATCGTCGGTAAAGGCGTTGTCAACAATAAAATGTCCAATTATTTGTTCCAGCTGCTGGAAAAACATGGCATCAAAACGCATTTCGTCAAAGAACTGAGCGACCGGGAGACGCTTGTAAAGAAGGTCAAAATCGTCCCTCTTGAGGTAATTGTCCGCAACAAAGCGGCCGGCAGCCTTGCAAAAAGGCTCGGTCTGGAGGAAGGCACCCCGATGAAGACCACCGTGCTGGAATTCTGCTACAAGAATGACGAGCTGGGCGACCCGATCGTCAATGAATACCACATTCTTGCCGCCGAATTTGCGACGAAGGAAGAAGTTGACCAGATCAGCGCCATGTCGCTGAAGATCAATGAAATCCTGAAAGAGTTTTTCCTCTCCGTCAACATCGAATTGATCGACTTTAAACTGGAATTCGGCCGCTGCGCCGACGGGATTATCCTTGCGGATGAAATTTCCCCGGATACCTGCCGTTTCTGGGATGTCAGTACCCACGAAAAACTTGACAAGGACCGCTTCCGCAGAGATTTGGGCGGAGTGGAAGAGGCTTACGCCGAGGTAATGAAGCGCATCGGCTTATAATGGATAGGGATGGTGAGTATTTGAACAGCTCTGTGATGGATTACGATCTTTCCAAGCCGCACGAAGAATGCGGCGTTTTCGGAATCTATTCCGACGGTGGGACGGCACCCGCCTACGCCGCCTACAACGGGCTTCTCGCTTTGCAGCACAGGGGGCAGGAAAGCTGCGGAATCGCCGTCTGCGACCGCGGGGTTATTTCCTACTCGAAGGACATGGGCCTTGTCACCGAGGCGTTCAACGATAAAATTCTGGACGACCTTGTCGGACAGATGGCGGTCGGCCATGTCCGCTATTCCACCGCGGGCGGCAGCGTGCGTGAAAACGCCCAGCCCCTTGTCATGCGGTATATCAAGGGAACCCTCGCGATTGCCCACAACGGGAATCTGACGAACGCCTATGAGCTTCGCCATGAGCTGGAACACAGGGGATGTATTTTCCAGACGACGATCGATACCGAAGTCATCGCCTATATCATTGCGCGGGAGCGTGTGGATGCTCCTTCGATTGAGGAGGCCGTCCGCCGTGCGCTTCCGAAAATCCAGGGCTCTTATTCCCTCGTGGTCATGAGCCCGCAGAAGCTGATCGCCGCGCGCGATCCGCACGGTTTTCGGCCTCTTTGCATTGGCAGGCTTGACAACTCCTATGTCTTTGCGTCCGAAACCTGCGCGCTGGACGCGTGCGGGGCGGAATATGTACGAGACGTGGAGCCGGGGGAAATCGTTGTTGTGGACAGCAACGGCCTGCGTTCTATCAAGGATCCTGTGAGCGTGGAAAAATCGCTCTGTGTCTTCGAGTATATTTATTTTGCGAGAACGGACAGCTACATTGACGGAAAAAGCGTTTATGAAGCGAGAAAGGAAGCCGGGCGCCTGCTTGCGAAGCAAAAGCCGGTCGAAGCGGATATCGTAATCGGCGTGCCGGAATCCGGCATCGACGCCGCAATCGGTTACAGCGAGGAATCTGGCATCCCCTATCAGAAGGGAATAGTAAAGAACAGCTATATCGGGCGGACGTTTATCAAACCAAGTCAGTCCGAGCGGGTGCGCAGTGTGCGGATCAAGCTGAACGCGCTTTCCTCCTGCGTAAAAGGGAAACGCGTCGTCATGCTGGACGATTCCATTGTACGCGGAACGACCAGCGCGCGCATCGTCACCATGCTGAAGGACGCGGGGGCGACGGAGGTCCATCTCAGGATCAGCTCTCCGCCTTTTTTATGGCCGTGCTATTACGGAACGGACATTCCGTCCAAGGACGATCTGATCGCCTGCCAGCACAGTGTTGAGGAAATCGGGAAGATGAGCTTTGCGGATTCCATCGATTTTCTGCATCTTGACAATCTGCCGAAAATGCTGAGCGGTTGCGGCAGCTTCTGCGACGCGTGCTTCTCCGGGAAATATCCCGCGCCTGTGCCGGATTATCTGATTGCCAATAAGAATTACGACTACTGTACACCGATCAAAAGATTCTAATTTCCTGTTTGGAGGATCATACCATTGAA
>UREO01000229.1 GCA_900546895.1 uncultured Oscillospiraceae bacterium | reverse complement strand
AACTGTACCGTGGTGGTGAGAATCACCGGCGGCGACCATCGCTGGGTCAGAAGCTCGCGGCGTCCGGCCTCTTCCTTTTCCTCGTCGCTAACGACCACGTCGCTGTGATGTTCCAGCAGAAGCTTATCCGACTGTGCACCCTCGTCATCCAGGCCGAGGGCATCCCGGATATCCGAAGCGTTCTGTTCCAGAATACTTTTGTAAGGGGCTATGTAAAAGACGTGCTCCTTGCCGTTTTCCTTTGCGCAGTTTAGGGCGTAACGCAGGGAGCTGAGCGTTTTTCCGGAGCCGGTCGGTACGGACAGCCGGTAGATTCCGCTGCCGTTTTTGCTGAACCGAAGGCATTGCCCGGAAATTTCCCGGCGCTTTTGGTCGATGGGGGACTGCCCGGAGAATCCCCGTAGATGGTTTTCCAGTTTCTCGGCAAGCCCCCGCCATAAGGAAGGCAGATCCGGCGGCCGCGGTTCCTGTTCGTTTGCTTCAAATAAGAAGGTGTCATACCGGTCGGCGTCGATCAGGCAGCTCAGCAGATACCGCTGAACCATTCCCAAAAGGAAGCAGAACGCTTTCTTTCTGCCGCCCGCAGGGATTTTTTCGCAGAGGCTCCGGATGGAATTTCCGAGCTTACCGACCTCCTGCTGCGCTTTCAAAAATAAATCGTTCAGTTCCCGGGGGCAGGAGCTTTCCATAAAATAGTTCTGTAAAGCCTCTTCGTAGTTAATCTCCTTTTCGGGCCATGCGCGTCGCCGCAGACAGTCATCCCCGGTAACGCCCGTTACATCCGGCAGCCCGCCGTGGTGTCCGCAGACAGCGGCGGCAAGAAGCTCCGCCGTAAGCCCCTTGACGGAGCCGTCCAATCCCCAGCTTTCATAGCAGTAACGGGCTCCGCAAAAGGAGTGGGGGATTTTTCCCCGCTGCGACGCGTCTCCGCCGCGCAGATATCGCTGGAATTGCATCGTTCCCTTGCCGCTGTCATGCAGGAGGCCGGCCAGCAGCCCAAGGGAGGAAAGTCCGATTTTTTCACAGAATTTCCCACAGGATACGGCTACGTTCCGGCTGTGCTCCGCAAGTGCCTGTTCGCGGCCGGTTTTTTGATCAATGTGTGCTAAAATGCTCAAGCGGTGATCTTCCATTTGTCTACCTCTGGCTTTTTGTGTTGAAAAGGGGTGCTTTTTTCAGTATACTTCCAATATATAAATATATCAATAATAAATCGACAAATTTTTTGTTGTTTCGACTATAAAATTTTACATTATAGGTTAATTTTTATTATAATACCAAAAATTAATAATACAATTATGCTGGTCGTAAACAATTAATAAGATGAAGTGAGGAATCCGGCCGGCAAAAGCGTTTAAGCCGCGAAGGGACCGCGTGGGTCGGTTGGGCGAACCCATTACCGGTCGAATCCTTTTCCTGGGAATGTTTGTTATTACGTGACACTTTTCGGCAACGGATATCAGTAGTTATCATCGGTTATCACATCAAGAGCAATCTTTTATAAAAAAGTCTTGACAATCGCTATTTGGAATGGTATTATAGTTAAGCGCTCTAAACAAGGCATCATAGTTGAGTTTAAAGAGGATGCACAAATAAATATCGCGGAGTGGAGCAGTCCGGTAGCTCGTCGGGCTCATAACCCGAAGGTCGTAGGTTCAAATCCTGCCTCCGCAACCATTATCACCTAAGACGGATTTTAATGTACTTTGTATGTTAATATCCGTCTTATTTGCGTCTATGCGTTCAATCAGCAGTCGCACGGCTTTATCATCCGGAGCGGAACGAATTGACTGCAACCAAACCTGAATTTGCGGAACAGTAAAGTCTTTCGGCGGTTCTGCTGTTTGCAATCCTTTGATTTCTTCTTTTAGCGTTACGATTTTGTTGCCAATATCGGAAATGATTTCTGATGGGAGTACACCGCTTCCCAGTGTGGCCATATAATTATCAATCTGTTTTTGCTTTTCTTTAATTTCACGGGCGACGGAATCATTGAATTCTTTTACCCGGTCAGTCTCGTTGCTAGAATACTTTTTTAGAGCTTCGGTTATAATTTTTGTGTTTTCCTCCGATAGCAAATTTTTAATATACTCTCTTACGGAACTGTCGATATCATCCATTTTCACGGTACCGACCCCGCAATGCTCTGAGCAATAGTACACTTTATATTCATGCTCTTTGCGATGAGTGGTAACACCATGCATCTTTGCACCACAGTTGGCGCAATAAACCAATCCGCTGCATAAATACCCAGCCTTTTTACCGGTCTGCTTTCTATTATTCATAATTTTTTGCACCTCTTCAAATATGGCCTTGTCAATGATTTTTGGCAAGGCATTTTCTATTCTTATGGCATTATCTTTTGTGCGCCGTTTTTGTCGCTCTTTTTCCTCCGTCTGACTGAAAAGATATGTTCCGGTATACTTTTCATTGCGTAGAATCTCATAAACTGAAGAATATTTTATAGATTGTCCACGTTTTCCGGTAATTCCGGCGGAGTTCATTTCTTTAATCAGATCAGTGAATCCTTCATGATTTAGCGCACATTGAAACATCTTTACCACATAGGATGCTTCCAAGTCATTCACAACATATTTTTGTTCGACCACATCGTAACCAAATGGAGCATAGCCGCCATTGTGCAGCGCTTTCAGGGCAGTTTCTTTATGCCCTTTTTTAACTTCATTTGATAGATTATCGATATAGTATTCGGACAACGCCCACATCATAGACTTCATGATTTTAGCTTCATTGGAAATCCCGAAGTCCTGCGCGACAGCCACCAAAGTAACATTATCGTCAGACAGTCTTTTTTCAAGGTTTGCGTGTTCCCTGAGATTACGCGCGATACGGTCATACTTGTGAATGAGCACTACATCAAACATTTTATTGTCGGCATCTTTTAGCATGCGCTGATAATCACGCCTGGATGCCGTTTTGGAGCCTTTACCGCTGATAGCTTCATCAACATACTTTTTAACTATAGTATAGCCATGCTGGGGCGCGTAGGCTTCGCAAGCGTGGACCTGCGCGGATATACTGTCTTCATCCTGTTTGTCCGAACTGTATCTTGCGTAAATCACCGCTCTTATCATTTTGGCAAGCTTCCTTTTCATCTATTGCAACGTCGTTTTCATCATAAAAATGGTCTAAATTGATGTGCTGCAATTCATGCTCAAGTGCGTTTCTCTGAACCATATCATCCAACACATCATTTACAATTACCGTGAAATTTCCGTCCTTATCCGGTATAGTTAGCGCATGAACTTTGCACGGGAGCGACAACATATGTATTATAATATCCCCCAAATATTTATCAGTCCTTTTTCAGAAAAGCTTCTACAATTTTAACGGCTTTTTCAACGTCTTCTTTTGTAGCGCCAGCGGCAAGGTTAAATAGCATCTTCATTTCAGGACGAGTCTTAAGCATTTCCAGATATTCAGTAAGCTCTTCGTCGTTGTTGACGAGGGGCTTATTTTTTTGTTCATTCTCGGAAAAGTAGTCCATTGAAAGCTTGAAATATGAGGAGATTTCAGGGATGTACTTTTTATAAGATTTGTTAATTCCGTTATTCCACTTATAAATAATTGAGCGCGGAAGTCCTATAGCCTTTTCGAGGTCAAAGTCCGACATTCCTGTACGGTCAAATAAAGGCTTAATTTTGTTGGTATAAATGTCCAAAAGCTTTACCACCTTTTTGTGCATATAACTATATTTCACCAAATAGCGAAAAATCTTCTTGATTTTCTCCAAATAGTGAAATATACTATAGCATGTAAACAATTTCTTTTCAAAACAAAGCAAAAGAAAAACAAGCCTTATTGAAAATAGTCTTTCAAAAAAGCTGGAAATTATTCTATTGGCCTTAACAATCAATATTATATCACCTACGACTTTTTTGTCAATATTTTTCGATAAGGAAATTAAAGAAAGGAGGACTTTATTTTGCCGATGGATTTAAAAATTCGCTTGATGAAGCTAAAAAAATCGCAGCTCGATTTATTGGACAGGCTTCATGAGCACGGGTTCGGAACGCTCAGCGCAGCGAGACTTAACACCATTATAAATGGCAGGTATACATACGGTTGTGCGCGTGCCGTACTTGAAGAATCCAACAAAATCTTAACCGATTGGGAGAAGAGCAATGAAAGTTCCAGTTGAGCAGCATTATTCAAAAGTGGATGGAGAGTTTGTTCTCACATCCTCGAAGTATATCGAAGTAGGTAAGCAAACATTTGCTGAAAAAATGGCAGCATTTATCGAAAAATCATTTTCAAAATAGGAGGTTATATGAACGATTTACAGATTTTCAACAGCGACATTATTCCCGTGTACATAACTGACGAGGGAAAGAAAGTTGTTATTGGCAGGGAACTTCACGAGCGCTTGCATATCGCGGAGCGCTATTCAAAGTGGTTTGACCGCATGGCTGGATATGGCTTTGAAAATGGTCTTGATTACACCCCGTACCAAAAAGTACACCCCCAGAATCAGCAGGAAATTGAAGATCACATTCTCACTCTTGACATGGCGAAACATATTTCAATGATTCAACGCACACCAGAGGGCAAAGCAATTCGGGACAAGCTTATCGAACTGGATACCAACATTGAGAATCTTTCTCCGGAACTTCGGCTGCTCATTAAATTGGAAGTCAGTCAGAAGCAGCAACAGCAAGCCCTACAGGATACCAACAACCGGCTAGACCATATTGGCGATATTATTGCTCTCGATACCCGTTCATGGCGTGATGATGCTAGGAAACTAATTGTTCACATTGCTCAGAAGCAGGGAGGAAATGAATATCTCCGTGATGTACAAGCTGAAATTTATAAATTGGTCGATCAGCGCGGCGGCGTAAGTTTGGAAACTCGTCTTACTAACAAGCGTCGCAGAATGGCAGACGAAGGTGTTTGCAAGTCAAAGCGGGACAGGCTCAATAAAGTTGATGTTATCGCGGATGATAAAAAACTGATTGAAATCTATGTTGCAATTGTCAAAGAAATGGCAATCAAATACGGAGTTGACCTAAAAAGC
>UREO01000228.1 GCA_900546895.1 uncultured Oscillospiraceae bacterium | reverse complement strand
TATCATTTCCTATATTAATGTCAGCTTTAAGGATATTTATTCGGTCAAGCTGGTGTCGGCACAGGCGAAACGGCTGCAGATGCAGCGGCTGAACATTGTTTTTACCTTTTTCCAGCTGATTCTGCTGGGGTCCGCATTCTGTGTTTTTCTGGTCTTTTACAGAAAGGTGGTCACGGGGATTACCCGCTCTGTCGCAAAGCTGACCGACTTTGCGGTTCAGGTGACGGAAAATCCGACAAAGCAGACGCATATCGGGATTCAGACGAACGATGAGCTGGAACTGTTCGCCGCCGCCTTCAATAAGATGCTTGACACCATACAAAATCAGATTTCGCAAATTGAAAAAGGGGCCCGGATACGGGAACAGCTTCAGGAAATCGAAATGAAAAACATCCGCATGACAAGCGCTCTGCAGAGCAGCCAGCTCAGCCTGCTGCAGGCCCGTATCAATCCGCATTTCTTGTTCAATACGCTCAATATGATTTCCCAGACGGCCTATATGGAAAATGCCGAAGAAACCTCGCACCTGATAGAATGCACGGCCAATTATCTGCGGTATAATCTCGGGAAGTCCACCCAGCCCGTCACCGTGGGGGACGAGCTTGCGAATCTGCAGGAATATGTCTATATCCAGCAATGCCGTTTCGGCGACCGTATCCGGTTCCATTTTGACATAAATCCTACCTGTGAGCAGCAGCAGCTTCCCTGTATGATCTTGCAGCCCCTGGTGGAAAACGCCATTACGCACGGACTGGGTTCTCTGATCGACGGGGGCCGGGTCACTGTACGCGCGTTCCACAGAGACCGGTGGAACTGCCTGGAGGTGGAAGACAACGGGGTGGGCATCCCCGCCGAAGCCTTGAAGGAGCTGCGCTCGTCCGTTTATGAAAGCGACGGCGAGCTGTCGGACCAGCATATCGGGCTGCAGAATGTTTATCTGCGCTTAAAGCTGTTTTTCGGAGGAGATGTTGATTTCCTGATCGACAGTACGACGCACCGCACGTTGATCCGTATCGGAATCCCCTGGGACAGATAGAAATTGCGGGAATTTATGCAGAAGGTGGTGAAAAAATGCATACGATGGTGATCGCCGACGATGAGGAGATCGAGCTGAAATCCCTGTCGCTGTTAATCAAGAAGGAATTTACGGATATTCGGATTGTCGGCCTCGCGCGCAACGGTGCGGAGATGGTCTCCCTTATTGACCAGTACAAGCCGGATATCGCGATTGTGGACATCAATATGCCCGGAATCAACGGGATCGACGCCATTCAGTTGGTCAGCAGTTTAAACGTGCCGACCCGTTTTATCATCAATACTGCCTACAGCGATTTTGAATATGCGCAGAGAGCGTTATCCTTGAAGGTGGATTACTATATTCTGAAGCCGCAGAAGCGTACCGATACCGTGGCGGTGATTCGAAAGCTCTGCGATGAAATCGATAAAGCGCGGGCGAGCCGGAAAAGCCGTATCCAGGTCGACGAGCTGTTCAGCAATATTCAGCCGGTCATCGAAAGCGAGATCATCTATTCCATTTTTATGGGCGAACCGGCCGTCTCCAGCTTTTCCATGTGGTGCGAAATCAACGCCGTACAGTTTTCGGGCGGCCTGATGGTTTCTCTGATCCCTGTGGACAGCGCGGACGGCATTTTGGCGTCCTGCGACAAAAAGAAGCTGCGCGGTTATCTGCACAGCGCGCTTCAGGACGTGTGCACCCTGCTTGTAACCATCAACGATTTCAGTATCAGCATTCTGTTCTTTATTCCGTCCAGGGATGGGGGCCATTGGGAATCGTGGCTTACGGATGTATTGCAGGTTCTGTTTGACAAGCTCAAAAGCTATTCCAATCTTCTGCTGCGGGCGGGAGTCGGGCGGTGCTATCCGGCCTTTGAAAAGATGCCGGATTCTTACCGCGAGAGTATTGCCGCCCTGCGCGGCATAGCGGATGTTCCCATGAGCTTTTACCGCTCCGCTTTCTCAAGTGTGGATGCCGATTATTTGACGCAGCTGGCCTCGGACCTTGTAAAGTCCGCGCAATCCGGGAACTTTCAGAACCTGGACGCCGTGCTGATGGCGGAAATGCCCGCCCTGAAATCCGACGCGTCGATTCCGATGTACCTTTGGCGGTCCTGTCAGGATATTGCTTTAAAATCGACCAAAACCAATACCGCCGAGCTGCAGCGCTTTTTCGCCATGACCTCCCGCCAGCTGGAATCCGTCCCAAATCCAGATTACCGAATCCGTCAGATCGGAGAGAATATAAAGCTTTTATCCGGGCTTTTACGCACCGGCGGGAAAAGCGACTCCAATCCCTATGTTGTGAAGGCGCGTAAATTCATAGAGGAAAACTATAAAAAAGACCTTTCCCTCGAGGCGGTGGCCGATCAGATCGGCATCAGCCCGTTTTATCTCAGCCGCCTGCTGAAACAGGAGCTGGGTCAGACCTTCATCGGCTATCTCACGCAGGTAAGAATGCAGGAGGCCATCAAGCTGGCGGGTGTGACCCGTCTTTCCATCAAAGAAATAGCGGAGCGTACCGGATACTCCAACCCCACCTATTTTTGCCGCGTATTCAAAAAGTTTACCGGACAGACGATCGGCGGGTACCGGGAAAGCAGCACAGAATAGAGCTTCCCTTTAAGAAAAGAAGAAACCGTCTCTCACTCAGTGGTGGGGGACGGTTTCAGTCTGAAGACAAAGGATCAAAGAAGAGGTGCTTTGTCTATGCGGCGCTTCTACCTCTCTCCTTATACAGCTTATTAAAAATGAGACTTAAAAAATGCTTCCAGCTCAGGCACTGCCTTATCCTCGTCAGTACCGGACACTGTGACAGAAATTTCGTCTCCGCACTTGATGTTCAGGCCCATCAGCATCAGAATCTTTTTTAGATTGGCAGTCTGCCCCTTCTTATCAATCATGATTTCCGAATTGTATTTTTGGGCCTCCTGGACCAGCTGCCCCGCCGGACGGGCGTGGATTCCCAGCGCATCCTGAATTTGATACTTGAACTGTTTCACAATGGTGCTCCTTTTATCATTTATTTCCGCTCTTTGATTTTTCAATGGCTTCCATCGTTATTTTCCAGACATTGTCCGCACGCATCAGACCGAAATCCTGAATGTCGATTGCAATTACCGGGATGGCGTTGTGTACCATTTCAATAATATCATTCAGTGCAAAGCGCACCTGAGGCCCCAGCAAAATCGCGTCGGTTCCGTCCAGATTTTCTTCAATATCTGCCATTGCGATTGCTTCAATGTCCGAATCAACATTATGAAGTTTGCTCTGCTCCTGTAGCTTGAGCTGCATAATCCCCGTACTCATTCCAGCGTTACAAACCAGTATAATTCTCATAAACAGACCTTTTTTCCTTTCATTTTTCAGACGTTTCCGCCGTTGTGGAGGCTCTCTGTGCCATAGAATCCTTTTCATTTTCTTCTTTAAGCTTCTGATGTTCAAAAGCTTTTACAAACGGGTAATAAATTATACCGTCAATGAGCACCAGAAGGATTGCCCATACAGCCGCTCTCCAGTCCATTGTGGCAAGGAACTGCTGAATCGGAGTAGGAATGTTCCAGCCAGGATAAATATAAGGTTTATTGACCAGGTTCGCCGCCATGACCAAATAGGTCGCGACGCTGTTGAACACTTCAGCCAACACAAACGGCACTAAAAAGAGAGGATTTAAAATGACGGGAAGCCCAAACAACACCGGTTCATTAATGTTGAAGAACGCCGGAATCAATCCAAGCCTGCCGACAGTCTTCAGGTGTTTGGAACGGCTTCGGACAAGCAGAAGGACAAGGGCCAGCGTTGCACCGGACCCACCGATGGTGACAAAGTTCCAGAAAAATGGCTCCGTGAAAATATGCGGAAGCTGTGCAGCCGGTGTTCCCGCGGCAAACATTTTTGCGTTGATTGCATAGTTGCTCATTAAAAACGGCTCCATAATGGAAGTTACCGCGGTATCGTGAATACCGAACCACCAGCAGAATTGCGCCAGCAAAGCACAGAACCCGGCACCGAACACGTTATCCGTCGCAACAACCAGAGGATGGAAACAGTTTAAAATAACTTGAGGGAAAGGAATTTGAACCATATAATAAAACACATAGGTCAATGCTGTAGCGGAGAGTGCTACAATCCCAATCGGGAACAGTGAGGAAAAAGACTGTCTCAGCACCGGGGGCGCGCTTTCCGGAAGGCTGATATCACCAATCTTTTTCGTAACGAGAAATCTGTAAAATTCCGTTACGAGAATCGCGATTAAGATCGCGGCGAAAAGACCTTCCCCACCGAAAAACGCCGTTGAAAATCCTCCATCCACCGAAGAGGAATTCAAAAGCAGAAACGTGACGATGGTCAGAATAGGGGTGATAATCGTATTGATTTTATAATGTCTTGCCAAAAAATACGAGCATCCCATTGCCGTGTACAGACTGATGCTTCCCAGTGTCGCCGCGTTTAACAGAGCAAACGGCCCTCCGTAATTTTCGACAAAAACGCCCCACGCCTTAAAAAACGCATAGCTGGAAGCCGTTTGGGACATAGCTGTATAATCATAAAACGGTGAAATGATGATAGTTGCGAGACTGCCTACAATCGTTAAGGGCATAAAAGTTAAAAACGCATTTTGCAGTGCCTGCAAATATTTTTGCCGCTGTATCTTATTTGCCAACGGTAAAAGATTTTTTTCGATTATCTGAGTCATTTTTCCTTCAGAAGACCTCACTTTTTACTCCTCCTCATGCTGTTTGCTGTATTTCTCTATCAAATCCCTGTACCAGTAATAGCTCTTTTTCGGTATGCGCTCGTTGCCGTTGTCATAGTTTACATAGACAAGTCCGTACCGCTTGTTGTATCCGTTGATCCAACTGTACAGATCCAAAGAAGACCAGACATAATATCCCTGAACATTTACCCCCTCTTCTTTCGCTTTCAGCATATAATCGATGCATCCGGAAAGATAAGCGATACGCGCGTCGTCTTGGACCGTTCCTGTCTGATCCAGACTTTCATACAGTCCTACTCCATTCTCC
>UREO01000227.1 GCA_900546895.1 uncultured Oscillospiraceae bacterium | reverse complement strand
CCTTCCTTTGGTGAGCTGCACCAGCTTTTCCCCCATCAGGCGCCCGGCGGCGTAGTTGTCCGTCCCGACATAGAGCCTTTCTCCGAACTGAGGGAGGTCGGTGTCGATAAAAACGACCTGTACGCCCGCACTGCGGGCATCCTCCAGCGCCTTGATGTAGTCCTGGTTATCGATTCCCTGAACGATGACGGCATCCACCCGCGCGGCGGTGGCGGCTTTAATCAATTCGGTCATCTGCGGGATATTATAATTCAGCTGCGGCGTACAGATTTTGATATCCACGGGAAAATCTTCCTTCGCCGATAAAAGGCCGTCCGAAATATCCGTCCAGTAGCCGTAATCCCTGTGGGGAAGAACCGCCGTGATGCGCAAAGGCTCCGAAGCGGAGGAGCTTACGCCCGAAAAGCCGTCCCGGCACCCGAAACAGAAAAGCAGAAGCAGCAGAGCCGCCAACGATAGAGAGAACCTTCTTTTCATTTCTCTATTCTCCTTTATTGCCTAAAAACAGACTCGTTTTGACAAGTATTATTATACATTATGAATAACGGTTGTGAAGGCATAAAGAGAATAAACCATTTAATCTTTCCTGGCATATTTGCGGACGTCCAACGCCACCGCCCCAATAATGATCAGCCCTTTTACAACGTTCTGCCAGTAGGGGCTGATTCCGATAAAGGTCAGGCCGTAGCTGATGACATTGAAAATAATAACGCCGGCAAACACCCCGCCAACTGTTCCGACGCCGCCGGTAATCGAGCATCCGCCGACAATGCAGGAAGCAATGGCGTCCAGCTCATAGGCGTTTCCGTACGCGCTTGTCGCGGAGCCGGTCCGCGCGGCCTCCATGCTGCCGGACAGGCCGTAAAGCAGCCCCGCAAGCGTAAAGGTGATCATCTGCATTTTGAAAAGGCTGATTCCGGACACCCGGGCTGCTTCCGGGTTGCCGCCCACCGCAAAAATATCTTTTCCCATACAGGTTTTTGTCAGCAGCAGCCACACGGCCAAAAGGCAGACCGCGGCGACGATAATCAGATAGGGCACTTCCAGAACGGACCCGCTTCCGAAGCTGCTGAAATCCTCAGTAAAACTCCCCAGCGGCTGCGAGTTGTTCGGCGCCTTATTGAAATAAAGGCTGGAAACACCGAAAAGGATCATCTGGCTGCCCAGAGTGGCCAGAAACGCGGGCACGCGAAGTTTGGAAACCGCCCATCCGTTGAAAGCGCCGAACACAACGCCGACCAGCATGGAGGCAAGGATCGGGACCGCCGCCGGCATTTCCGGCAGCTGTGGCCAGAATTTGGCCGTGTAGGAGGCCTGCTGTGCCAGAGAGCCGGCGACAAGCGCCGCAAGGCCCAGCATCCTGCCTCCCGAAAGGTCCGCCGAACCGGAGATAATGATAAACATGCAGCCAAGCGCCATCACGATGCGCACGGAGCTCTGCATAAAAATGTCCCGGAATACGTCAAGGGAAAAGAAGCTGGGAGAAATAATTCCAATGATAATGATCAGCGCGAGTAAGATAAAATAAATTGCGTTGTTGATGATCAGTTCTTTGGGGTGGAATTTTGTTTTTTCGTTCATACGGCTGCTCCTCCTTCAAGATTGGTGTGGTAAGTACTGGCAAGCAGCATAATCTGCTTGTCCGTGGCGGTTTTCCCGTCCAGAAGCCCGGACAGCCGCCCCTCGCACATGACCATAATGCGGTCCGACATCCCCATCAGTTCCGGCATTTCCGAACTGATCATGATGACGCATTTTCCCTCTGCGGCCATTTTCGTCATGAGGGTGTAAATTTCATATTTCGCACCGACGTCGATTCCCCGCGTAGGTTCGTCCAGAATCAGAATATCCGGATCGGTAAGCATCCATCTTCCAAGCAGCACCTTCTGCTGGTTTCCGCCGGAAAGATACTGAATCTGCGTTTTCATCGTCGGCGTCTTAATGGACAGCGATTCGATAAACCGTCCCGTATCGTCGCGCCGCTTCTTTTCATTCAGAAACAGACGGCCGCCGGTATACATTCTGCGGTGTGACGTCTGATTTGCCAGTACAAGATTTTCCTCCACCGAGAGCATCGGGATAATGCCGGTCGCCCGGCGCTCCTCCGTAAGGAGGGCAACCCCTTTTTTGATGGCGTCCTGTGGACAACGGATTTTGACTTCTTCGCCGTTGACGGACACTTTTCCGGAAGCAACGGGCCTCAACCCGAAAATCGATTCCATCAGCTCGGTACGCTGCGCCCCCACAAGTCCCCCGACGCCGAGAATTTCCCCCTTTCTCAGTGTAAAACTAATGTCCTTGAAGGAGTGGGCGGACGCGGAGGTGAGGTGCTCGACTACCAGATAATCCTCCCCGGGCTTGTGTTCGCGTGCGGGGAATCGGTCGTTCATCTGTCTGCCGACCATCCTGCTGACGATCAGGTCCTGCGTCAGTTCCGAAGAGGGCCAGTTTCCCACCAGCTCGCCGTCGCGCATAATGGTTACTTCATCGGATATCTGAAGAATTTCTTCGATCTTATGAGAAATATAAATGATTGCGACGCCCTGCCCGGTCAGTGTTTTGATGATCTTAAAAAGAAGCTCCACCTCCGAATCCGAAAGGGAGGAGGTCGGCTCATCCATAATGATCACCTTGGCGTCGTACGATACTGCGCGCGCGATTTCAATCAGCTGGCAGTGGGCCGCCGCGAGTTCCCCGACCGACTGCCGCGGGTCCAGCCTGATGCCCAGCCTGTCGAAAAGGGATTTGGTATCGCTGTACATCTTTTTCTGATCGACCCATTTGACGGCCAGATGCTTTTGATAGGGAGTACGCCCGACCCACAGATTTTCCATTACGTTCTGGGTGCGTATCGGGTGCAGCTCCTGATGGATCATCGCGATCCCGTTCGCCATGGCGTCGCTGATACTTTTCAATTGAACGGGTTTTCCTTCCACAAAGATTTCCCCTTCATCCGGATGATACAGCCCAAACGCGCACTTCATCAGGGTGGATTTTCCGGCGCCGTTTTCCCCCATCAGCGCGTGAACCGTGCCCTTCCTCACTTTCAAAGAAACCCGGTCCAGCGCCTTTACCCCGG
The DNA here is from genome assembly GCA_900546895.1 of uncultured Oscillospiraceae bacterium. Taxonomy (GTDB): domain Bacteria; phylum Bacillota; class Clostridia; order Oscillospirales; family Acutalibacteraceae; genus Caproiciproducens. The sequence continues at coordinate 1,989 of UREO01000227.1, read as the reverse complement.
GAAAAGACTTGCTGATCTCCCGCATTTCAAGGACAATGTCCGAAGATTCCACAAAACTTCCTCCTTTCTGAAAAAGCAGCCGGATTCTCTCCGGCTGCTTTGAGATATTGCCTTAATAAGATGCATCCTGTGTGTTTTCGGCCGTAATGCCGACATAGTTGATGTAAATGTGATGGTCCTTTACGGTGACACCGTCGATGCCCATGTTCTCCTGCGTAACCTCTTTTCCTTCCTCCAGCAGGGACATCAGCTGATAAATGGACTTTCCGAGTGTAACGGGATTATTCAGAGCGGTCCCCAAAAGGGTTCCGTTCTTGAGGGCCTCCACCCCGACTTTGGTCGCGTCAACGCCGACCACCGGAATGTAGCTGTCCTTATCTTTGAAAAAATTGCTGGCTTTCAGCGCCTCGATTGCCCCCAGCGCCATGTCATCGTTGCACGCGATGACCGCCTCGACGTCCTTCTTACGGGCTTGAAGAATGGAGGCCATCTGGTTCTGTGCCTCCCCGCGCTGGTAGTTGCAGATTGCTTCCTGTATCAGGTTCGTCTGGATTCCGGCGTCCTGCAGCGCCTGCACGGAATACTTCGCGCGGACCTGGGTATCGTAGTGCTGCTGAAGTCCGAGCAGCATGATATAATCCAGTTTCCCGTTTTTATTGCGGTCTGCTTCCGGATGTTCCTTCCAGTACTTGGCAAGCTGTTCCCCGATGATTTTACCGGACTGATCGGCCAGGCTGGAAACATGGTAAACCTTGTCGTAAAGCTTGAACTCCTCGTCACTCGGGCTGTCCGTGTTTGCGAAGATCAGCGTTGTGTTCTTTGCCTTCGCCTGTTTAATAATGTCCGCTTTGGCGTTGGTATTGATGTTGTTCAGCACCAGATATTTTACGTTCTGGGTGTAAAAATTGTTGACGTTGTTCGTCTGGGTCGCAATGTCGTTCTGGCTGTCGGCATCGATCACTTTGATCTTCCCGTCCTGTGCGGCGGCGTCGTTCAACGTTGTGCGGGCGTTGGCGATAAACGTATCGCCAAAGTTGTACCACGCGACACCGGCAACCGGCTGCTTCCCGGTATTTTCTGCCTGTTGGGACGCGGCCGAGCCCGTATCCCCGGAACCGGAATTTGCAGGCGCCGCGGAGTTGCCGCCGGAGCTGCCGCATGCCGTAACGCCAAGCATCATGGAGAATGCAACAAGGACTGCCATGACTCTTTTCATCATACTTACCTCCTGTATTTTTGAGAGTTTCTCTCTTGCTGTACTGATTATATCGAACAAATCACAGGTAAGAAATGATAATTTTTTATAATGATTGCACAATCGTGCTGTATCATTGCAATATTTTGCTGCCGATTGCACTTTCTTGCTATTTGGAAGGAGCGGAATCCGGCGTACGCATGTCTTTTGCAATTTCACGCAGGATATCCTCCACCTGAGGAGCATAGCCGAGCCGGTCGAAGGTCCCGTGAAAAATACCGCCGTAGCGGATTGCGCGGAAATTTACACCCGCCGTTTTCAGCATTCCGAGGTATGAGTCGCACTCCGCCCGCAAAAAATCGTATTCCGCCGTAACAAGCAGGGTTTTGGGAAGTCCCTCGCATTTTGCGGCAATCGGACAGTAATGGGGAGTATAGCGATCCGTTCCCTCCGGCAGGTACCAGTTGTTCACTTCTCCGCTCATTTTCCCCGTCAGCCCTATCTGTTCCCGGATCATGGGATCGTTGTCAGGATTGTCATATAATTCCTCTTTCCAATAATAACAGGGTTCCTCGGAAGACAGCGCGCTGCTCAGCTTCGGATAGATCAGGCACTGGTAGCCGATCCTTCCCTTGCCCTCGTCGCGGTCCGCAACGGAAAGAGCTGCCGATAGGTTGCCGCCCGCCGAATCGCCGGCAACACCAATCCTTTTCCGGTCGATTCCAAACGTATCGGCGCTGGAATAGACCCATTCCAGCACAGCCTCGCAGTCGTCGAAGGCGGCCGGATAAGGA
>UREO01000226.1 GCA_900546895.1 uncultured Oscillospiraceae bacterium | reverse complement strand
ATCTACACCGTCTAATTCGTCGGCAGCGTCAGATGTGTATAAGAGACAGGAGGTCGCCAAGGATAAAACCGGCGTCCGCCTTGATGGCGTAGCGGCCGTCAATCCCGTTACCGGAAAAGAGATTCCGATTTTCATTTCCGATTACGTGCTCGTTTCCTACGGCACGGGCGCCATCATGGCCGTTCCGGCGCACGATACCCGCGACTGGGAGTTTGCGAAGAAATTCGATCTGCCGATTATTGAAGTGGTCAAAGGCGGCGACGTGGAAAACGAAGCCTTTACCGACTGCGCGACCGGCATTATGGTGAATTCCGGGATTCTCGACGGCCTGACCGTGGACGAAGCCAAGAAAAAGATCACCGATTACTTAACGGAGAAGGGACTGGGGCACTCCAAAGTGAACTTTAAGCTGCGCGACTGGGTATTTTCCCGTCAGCGCTATTGGGGCGAACCCATCCCGGTCGTTTACTGCGAGAAATGCGGCTATGTTCCGCTGCCGGAAAGCGAGCTTCCGCTGCGGCTGCCGGATGTCAAATCCTACGAGCCGACCGACACCGGCGAATCCCCGCTGGCGCACATGACGGACTGGGTAACGACTACCTGTCCGCACTGCGGCGGCGAAGCGAAGCGCGAAACGGACACCATGCCGCAGTGGGCCGGTTCCTCATGGTACTTCCTGCGTTACATCGATCCTCACAACGACAGCGCGCTTGCCAGCGAGGAAGCCCTGAAATACTGGATGCCGGTTGACTGGTACAACGGCGGGATGGAGCATACGACGCTCCATCTGCTCTACAGCCGCTTCTGGCATAAATTCCTTTACGACATCCATGTGGTGCCTACGCCGGAGCCGTACGCAAAGCGCACCAGCCACGGTATGATCCTGGGCGAAAACGGCGAAAAGATGAGCAAATCCCGCGGCAACGTCGTCAACCCCGACGAAATCGTCAGCGAGTACGGTGCGGATACCATGCGCCTTTACGAGATGTTTATCGGCGATTTTGAAAAAGCCGCCCCGTGGAGCTCCGCGGGTATCAAGGGCTGCCGCCGCTTTGTGGAGCGCTACTGGAACCTTCGGAATATTCTCTGTGAAGAAAAGGGCGTCAGAAAGAGCCTTGAGATTTCCTTTAATAAGGCAATCAAAAAGGTCGGCGAGGATATTGAGGCGCTCAAATTCAACACCGCCATTGCCACGCTGATGGCGCTGATGAACGATATTGCCGACGCGGGCTCCATTACCAGGGACGAGCTCAAAGTTTTCACTGTTCTGCTCAATCCGTTTGCACCCCATGTAACGGAAGAAATGTGGGCGCTGATGAAGTTCGACGGCGCGATGGCCTGCCAGCAGGCGTGGCCGGAATACGACGAGGCAAAATGCACCGAGGACACCATCGAAATTGTTGTCCAGGTCAACGGCAAAGTGCGCGCGCACCTGAGCGTCGCGGCGGATATTGCCAAGGATGCGGCGATTGCGGCAGCCAAGGCCGACGAAAAGATTGCCGCCGAACTCGGCGGGAAAACCGTTGTCAAGGAGATTTATGTCCCCGGCAAGCTGATCAATATCGTCGTAAAATAATAAATTAAAATCAATAAACGGCACCGGTTTTACCGGCGCCGTTTATTGATTTCAAATAATTATAAATTAGAAATAAATATTGACATATATCAAAGATAGAATTATTCTTTAAATGGAGATGAGTCCATTGAAGTGATAAAGGGGTGAAAAATTCCTCATATTAGTTAAGCTTAATCACATGTTATTTGGAACATCAGGACAAGCTTTTGCAAAGGAATCTTTAGGAGATTCGGCTTCAGATGAAATATTTACAATAAGTGATTGCCAGATTTCTGATGCTATAGAAATAAATAATGAACTAGAGCAAAATATTAAAGATTCTAATATAATTGCCGATAATTTTGTCTTAGATGGTATTTCCGATGGTAAGGAAGATAGTCCTAAGGATAGCAATATGTCATTACGGACCGCTGCTGGATTACCTGATTTATCTATGTCAATCATAACGTCCCCAACATCACAACCTTTTCCAAATGCAATACCCGTCAAATTTCAATCAAAAGTATTAAACATAGGAAATGGTCCTGCAACCAATCTCATATTTACATTATACGTAGATGGTAATATCGAAAATTCTATTGAAGCTGAGGGAACTTTAAATGCGGGTGAAGAAGCAGTCCTTAGTTTCTTTATGGAGTGTAATGTTGGCGGTTCACACGGTTTGAAGATTGTGGTCAATGAATCAAAGACCATTACAGAATCTAATTATAGTAATAATTCTGCTGAAGGATATTTTAAGTGGGCCGACTGTATAGCATTGTCAGCAGATGCACTTTATACTAGTGATGGAGAAACAGAATTTGAATCCAATCAGAGCAAAAAGATTATTTTTAAATTTTCTAACAGTGGAACATTAAGTGCTTCGAATGTTCTTTATGTAATTGAAGCGAATGGTTCGGCAATAGCCCAAGGTAACGTGAATGTACCGGCCCATAAAGTTTTAACAGGGAGCATTAATGTAACAATCCATAAAGCAGGAAACTATGAATTTGCGTTGAAAATTGATCCAAACAACACGATCAATGATCTTAACCCATATAATAATTCTAAATATTTAACACTTGTTGTAAGTTATGACACGGAGTTATTTGTGGGAAAATGGGAAGATGCCAGCGATTTTGATGTGGAAGTCCATTCATCTGCTATAGAAATGATGACAAACAATACCCAAATAATTTCTACTGAGCAGACATCTTCTGCTATTAGATATTGGAATGGCATCAATTCAAGTGTACATTTTAATACAATACGATATGATTCAATTTCTGATCCGGATACTGTTGATCAGACCGCAATGCCAATCCATATTTATGCAAAGGAAAGTATACCTGGTGGCTATATAGGAAAAACAACATTATTTAAAGCAGGAAATGGCGGAGCCATACATATTCCAGAGGATGATGTCATGACTGATGATAGCAACTATGTTAGAGGTGAAATATTACTGAGCGAAAGTGAATTAGAATCTCTGACTTCAGCTCAGCAGAAGAAAACCGTGGCTCATGAAATAGGGCACGTTTTAGGCTTGGCACATCCACAATGCGGAGATGTAGCATTAATGCGACAAACTGCCGATACTTTGGTAGCGTATACCATACAGCCACATGATCGATACAACTTGAATAAGCAGTATTGAGGAGGCTTAATGCAATGAAAAGAAAGTTGTTATATTTTTTGTTGTCTCTGTTTATTATTCTGACTGCCTGCGCTCAAAGCCCAGCCGTAAATCCGTCGTCCAATGTGAAGAAACAGCTTCCTGTTGTTCAAGTTGAAGGGGACAGAGATGTTATTGCCAAAAATTTGCAGGAATTGGAAGACAGAAGTTCCATTATTATTCGCGGGTTTCTTCATGAAGATGCAAAGCAAAAAGACTGTTTAACTGGAGATAAATTTCTCTATGGTATTACTTTATCTTCCTTAGAGGTAACGCAAGCTTATAAAGGGGAATTTTCCAAAGGAGACATCATTCAGCTTGGTGAAGCTTATTATACCCAAGTTTATGATGGAGAGGAAAAATTATATTGCTTTGGAAACTACAGGCCGTCGGAAGTCAATAAAGAATATCTGTTTTTTTTATGGAATCCACCTTCTAAAGATGGATGGTGGTCTGGTATATACGAACCGGTTTTATTGGAACAAGGTCGATATCCCGTCCTAAACAAAAATAAAAAAATAAGTTTAGCATCCATTCAATCCATGAAAAATGAAGAGTTTAATTTGGGAGAGGATGATATATCTATTTACAGGACGGTTTTTCAGCAAGTTGCACAAAAATATATGAAATAGATTTGTTATTAGCGCTGAGGCAAACTGGTCAATATTGTAGCGAAATAATTTCATTAAAATCAATAAACGGCACCGGTTTTACCGGTGCCGTTTATTTGTTTGTCTTACTATTTGTTCTGGAACAGAAATGGCATACTGTATAAAAAACCAAGAAACGATTTATACAACATCACAAATTTTAAAAAGTTTGGGAAAAACTGTAACAAAACGCGGTTTGAATCGTTATATCTATAGGAACGCAAACGGACTTTCCTGATTCATTGCGTTCCTTATGTCGGATTTTCAGAGGGATAGCCGATCGGCATGAAATGTGTGGGCAAATCATACACATTGTGTTGGCAATACCGGATTAAGCAAAAGAAAGGTCGATAGCGTTGCAGAAGCTTTTAAAACAAAGGAATGCATCCGGTGAAAATAGTCCACCCGCTCCGGTGCCGTTTGTATTGTTTGGGGTCGTGATGTTCAGTGTGAATATCATCCAGTTCAGCTATCGGGTCTATTCCCGTCAGGTGTATTTGGCGCTGCTGTCGCTCCAAAAGCAAAGCATCAAGTTGCCGGAGCTGGACAGTCTTTGGAAAACGATCGGTTATACGGCGACGGCCGCCGAGATCGGTTATTACCTCATCGGAATTGCCTTTTTTATCTGGATAGGATATCAAATGGTCTATTCCAGAATTCAGATTCATCAGGTGTTTCTGTATACCTTTCTGATGTATGCTTTTTCCATTTTGATTTTTCTGCCGCTGCAGATCAATTATCTGGAAGGGAATCTCCTGTCGCCTGTTTTTATTTCTTTTCTTCTTTCTTTTGTACAGATATTTTTTGCTTGGGCAAAATGCAGAAGAGAGAATCCCTTGTTGGAGGAAACGAAAGATCAGCCCGCTTCCCGTCCTGCGGACGACCGAAAAACAGTGGGGTGGTAATCGCGTGAAGAAAAAGTGTCACATCCAGCTTTTCGTAAAGCATATTTGCGAACCTGCTGTTTTTATACTTCTTACCATCGTCAACCTTTTCGTACTGAAAGCGATGGATCAAAACCGTGTGTTTTATTTCCATCCCTATAGAGCGATCATTGTACATATAATCATTCTGTTCCTATTTGGAATGTTTTTAAATGCAATTAATAAAAAACTGGTCTTTCGCTTTGCTCTTTTCTATTTAGCGGTTTCTTTGCTGTGTATTGTGACTATCATACTTCTGTATGTATT
>UREO01000225.1 GCA_900546895.1 uncultured Oscillospiraceae bacterium | reverse complement strand
GGATGGTAATCTCAAGGAAAAACTTTTGCTGGAGAAAGACGGTATTATTGCATGGGCGATGATCGGCTTGAAAAGATTGATGGAGCGCAAATGGAAGTTCACCGAGACCGAGCGCACCCGCGCCGAGCTTGCCAGCTATAAAGCCGACAACAGCAGCACCTTGGCGTTCGTGGAGGAATGCTGTACTCTCAACCATGAAAGCGAGGTTTTGCGGGAGGAGCTGTACAATGCTTATCACGAATACTGCTCAACCGTCGGTTCAAAGCCTGTCTCCCAGAAACGTTTCAACAACGAACTTGAGGGTGTCAGCGGCGTGTCACGCGGCAGCGAAGCCGTCACCCGTCGCCGCACGTGGCGCGGCATTCGGCTTTTGTGAGCGGCTCCTGAGCGGAACCCGGAGCGGATTTTCGCCAGATTCTATCGGGGTTTGAGCGGAATGAGCGAGTCGGCGCAACCCATTATGTCATATGGTTCGCAAGAGTAAACAGCGTAATAAGATAAAAAGTATATATGGAGCGGAATTTTCTGTTATTCCGCTCATGCACGTCCATAAGGAGGTTATCGCCATGCCACCCAAAGTCCCTCATCCCTGTGCCTATCCCGGCTGTCCTCAGCTTACGACCGAGCGCTATTGTCCTGATCATAAGACCATCGCTTCCCGCGAATATAACCAGTCCCACCGTCCGACTGACCGTAAACTTTACGGTCGCCGATGGGTGGCGATCCGCAACCTGTACATCCAAAAGCATCCGCTCTGCGAGCTTTGCCTTGAAGCCGGTCGCTATGTTCCTGCAACCGAAGTCCACCACAAAATCCCCCTCCAGAAAGGCGGCTCGAATGATGAGTCCAACCTTCAGGCGCTCTGCAAGCCCTGCCACTCTGCAATCACTATTACCGAAACCAACCGGGAGGGGCAGTCTTAATCTCTGCACCCTTTGTCCTGTGTAGCGCGGCAGGGTGTCGTACAAAAAATCCGCGATTTCAAAACATTCTAAAAAGCCCGTAAACACTGCGTTTGCGGGCTTTCGTCATGCCTATTCAAAGCGTTTTTTGATTGTTTTCATTGAACACAGCTTTTTTCATTCGTTTTGCCCGGAAAACCTCTGTGAAATCACGGATTTTGGAGGAGAAAAAGGCGGTGCAGACTGTCAGGACAAGCAAAAAACGACGGACAACCTGTCGAAAAATCGCAGATGAGTGTCAAGAAAAACAAACCGGGTGCATAGAATAATATTACCGTATTTTTCATAAGGGGGGATGATTATGCCGCGAGGCGGAGCGCGTAAGGGCGCAGGGCGCAAACCGAAGCCGCTTGCCGAGAAACTGGCAGAGGGGAATCCAGGACATCGCCCTTTGAAAAAACTTGAGTTTGTTGGGAATGGCGGCATTGACCCTCGCCGACCTCCCGATTATCTGCGTGTGATGGAAAAGCGTGAGCAGGATCAGCGCCCCGGCATCCCCACGCCGACCGCGCTATATACCGAAACCATTCAATATCTTGAGCCGACCGACTGCTTAAATTTGATCCCGGTGTCGCTGATTGCCGACTATGCCATGGCGAAATACCACCTGCTTCACGCGCAGTATGAACTTGGCAGGACGGCAACGGTTACAAAAGCGGATAAGGGAACGAAAAAGGGCGGCGGTGAGACCTTTGAAATCACCGACTTTGCCGAGGCGATGCTGAAGATGCAAAAAAATGTGCTGGCGACATGGGAACCGATCTGGGATATCGTATCGCGGAATTGCGAGCGTTTGGTGACAAATCCGGAGCAAGACCTGATGGCGATTATCATTGGCGGTCGCCAGCGTAAAGTGAAACCGAAAGGATGTGAAACAATATGAACGAAGTTCATATGCCGTTCACACACACCGGAGGTGCCCGCCCGATGGATTCTATGCAAATACAAAAAATCCCGATTGAGAAACTCAGTCCGGCGAAATATAATCCGCGCAAAGATTTACAGCCGGGTGATCCGGAGTATGAAAAGCTCCTGCGCTCGGTGGAGGAATTCGGCTACGTTGAGCCGATTATCTGGAATAAACGCACCGGCAATATCGTCGGCGGTCATCAGCGGTTCAAGGTGCTCAAACAGCTGGGTTTTGCGGAAATCGACTGCGTCGTTGTGGATATGGACGAGGCGCGGGAAAAGGCACTGAACATTGCGCTCAATAAAATTTCAGGCGATTGGGATACTGCGAAGCTGGCAGAAGTTTTCAGGGACATCGAGCAATACGGCATCTCCCTTGATATTACAGGGTTTGAAGCCCCAGAGATCGATAAACTGTTTCAGAAATTGAGCCGTGAGGACGGAAAAATCGTCGAGGACAATTTTGATGCAGAAGCGGAAGTCGCACAGATTACCGAACCCCTCACCCGGCAGGGAGATATATGGCTGTTGGGAAAACACCGCCTGATGTGCGGGGATTCCACCGATATTGCCGACGTGGCAACACTGATGGACGGAGCAAAAGCAAAAATGGTATTCACCGATCCGCCTTGGAACGTGGACTATGGCGGCAGTACGCATCCCTCATGGAAAAATCGCCAGATTCTCAATGACAAAATGTCCGCAGAGGATTTTCATAAGTTTCTGCTTGCCGCGTTCAAGTCGATGGCTGGTGTTTCGGAGCCGGGGGCGATGACCTATGTGGTAATGTCGGCGCAGGAATGGGGATCGGTAATGACCGCAATGAGCGAAGCCGGGTATCATTGGAGCAGCACGATTATCTGGGCGAAGGATTCCCTTGTTCTCTCCCGGAAAGATTATCACACGCAATACGAGCCGATTTGGTACGGCTGGCTGGAGGGTGAAAAACGTCTCTGCCCTTTGCAAGACCGGCAGCAGAGTGATCTTTGGCAGATCGACCGCCCGAAAAAATCGGAGTATCATCCGACCATGAAGCCGATTTCACTGGCGGCGCGGGCAATCAGCAACAGCAGCCATATCGGCGACACGGTTTTGGATTTATTCGGCGGTTCGGGAACGACCCTCTTGGCGGCGGAGCAAACCGAGCGCATATGCCGCACGATGGAACTTGACCCGAAATATGCAGATGTGATTGTGCGTCGATACATCAAGCATCAGGAAAGCGACAGCGAAGTACTCCTCTTGCGCGGTGCTGAGAAAATTGCTTATCATGAACTGGATTAGCGTAAAAATGACAGCCAAGCGGTTATTGCTTAGCTGTCATTCATGCAGAACATGATATTATTTCGCGCAGTCTTTCTCCATTATGAAATTCGTCAATTCAATGTTGTGTCGTATAACTATATTTTCACTTAAAGTTTTATATCCATGCTTCTCAAAAAACGGTTTGGCAGTGATAGAAGCGTGGGTAGAAAAACGAAAAACGCCACGGAGAAAAGCCTGTTTTTCAAGCTCATTTATGATAGCGGATGCTATCCCTCTGTTCTGATAATCTTTATGCACATACAACCTGTCAAGATAACCATTATCATCCATATCTCCGAAGCCGACAATTACACCTTCTTCCGCAACAACTGTATGATGTTCCGAAAAAGATGCATTCCAATCGGAAATATCTATGTTTCCAGTAGCCCACGCATTAAGTTGTGGTTCTGTATAATCTTTTGAATTTACCGAATGGACTGTATCGTAAAAAAGCGCTGCCATCTCTGCACAGTCCGTTTGATTGTATTTTCTTAATTTCATTGCTCTCCCCATGAATGTAAAAGGCTGTGTAAATTGATCTAACAGACAATTTTTTGTGTTTTTATTATATCATAAAAACCGGAATAGCTCAATGTCAGAACTTTAAATTTTATTAGCGGAGCAATGGTTGCCTACCACAAAGCCTTATTAATGTCCATGTTTTGTGACTTGCTATTACAGCCGGAAAGAGTGATTAATGGTACTGCGGAAACGCACAAATCACTTTTTTCAGGAGGCATTTACTATGCAGAAATTCAATTTTAATGTAACAGGAACAGAGCGCAAAAAGCTGGTGGGCGCTATCAGTGGGATTTTAAACACGTCGACCAAATACCTCGGCGCACCGACTTTTGCATACGAAATCGGCAATTACACCATCGACAAGAATGGCACGGTCACCGGCGATTACAACCAAACCCTTTTCACAGAACTCGCCACGCGAGGCTTTGAACCGGAGGCAGCAGTGATCGCCGAACCCCAGTCAGACCGGCTTGCCATTGAAATACTGCTCGACGGTTTTACTCCGGACAGCATTGAAAATCTTTGTAAAATGGTCAAGGCGAAAGAAAATCTACTGATGGCGGCGCTTGGCACGGATGACCTGCCCATTCAGGTTTTGGAGGACAGAATTTGCTTCCCATGGTTTCCTCTGACGGAGGACTCGGAGCGCACCAGCGCATATGCAGGGCTTATTGCCGCCCTTTGTACGACGGCAAAAGAGAAAAAACGCGTTACCGCCAAAGCACAGGACGGCTTTGAAAATGAGAAATTCGCCATGCGGGTGTGGCTTATCGGGCTTGGATGTGTGGGTGTGGAGTACAAATATCTGCGTAAAATCATGGGTGAGTTTTTAGGCGGCAACAGTGCATGGCGGCACGGCAAGCCGGAGAAAGATATCCCGGCAGAGGACGCTCCTGCTGAAGAAAGCGAGGTGCGGGGCGATGAATAGCTTTCCCTCCCATTCCGAAGTGCTGCGCCTACGGGCGCAATATTCGCCCGGTACGCGCGTTGAACTGACCTCCCCGATGCAAGACCCCTACGCCAAGCTGAACGCCGGAGAACGCGCAACCGTGCGTGGCGTGGACGATGCTGGGCATATCCTGTGCCGGTGGGATGCGGGTTCGAGTTTGAATTTGATTCAGGGTGTAGACCAATTCAAAATTGTCGGCGTGTTCACGGAAGAAATCAAATCACAGATTTTGGAGATACGCGCCGAGGGGCGAACGAATATGTTCGACATTACGATCGTCCAGCGGTTTGCTTATGAAAAAGGCTTCTTCGCTTTGGTAAACTTCATCGAGGATGACCGCGCCGCCTATGTTAAATTTATCCTGTGCGGCGAATAGCCTCGAAATCAGCAACAAAACACGATGGACAATTTCTATAAACCCATTTTCAGTCATATAT
>UREO01000224.1 GCA_900546895.1 uncultured Oscillospiraceae bacterium | reverse complement strand
CTACACCGTCTAATTCGTCGGCAGCGTCAGATGTGTATAAGAGACAGGTGAGCGGGTTGTGCGCGAAGGTGAGCACCGTTGGGACAAGGCCCTTTTTCTTCGCCTCCACCGCTGTGGAAATCACCTTTTTGTGTCCGATATGCAAACCGTCAAAGCTACCCAGCGCAACGGCGGAATCGCCGGCAGAGGGCGTCAAATCGTAGTAAACGTTCATCATGCATTCTTCTCCAGTATCAAGACTTGCAAAATCCGCGGTCCCCTTTGCCAAAATCAGTTCCCTTCCTCAAAGAAAAGCCGCAGCACGGAAAGCTCCGCTTTTTCCCTGTCGACAGCCCCCAGCCCCAGAAAGCTTCCTTCGGGGGAAAGCACGCGCAGAAAGGCTCCGTCCGCTTCGTCCCCCGGCAGCTCCGGAAGGCGCTCCAGACTGAGCGCGCCGCCGTTGCAAAACCGCCGCGCCTGCGCGCCCGTCACCCGCAGCGCGGGGCGGCCGGAAAACAGGCTTTCGGTCGGCCGGACCTTCTGCTTCAGCGTTCCCTGTTCGGAAAGCCGCTTTGCCCCGTCCAGCGAAACCGCGTCGTCCAGCGAAAATCCGGCGGCCCGCGTCCTTCTCAGCGAGGACATCACGCCGAACGTCCCCAGCCTTTCGCCGATATCCGCGCAGAGTGTCCGTATATAGGTTCCCGCGGAGCAGCGTACGGTCAGCACACCGCTCTGCGTGTTTTCGTCAAATTCATTCAGAATCAGCTCATAAATCGTAACCGGGCGCTTGTCGCGCTCCACCTCTATCCCCTGCCGCGCAAGAGTGTAAAGCCGCTGTCCATTCTTTTGCACCGCAGAGTACATCGGCGGAATCTGCCAGATATTTCCGCGGAAATAAGGCAGTACGGCTTCTATTTGGGCCTTTTGGACCCTTTCGCCGCATTCCTGCAGCTTTTTGCCGGTAATATCCTGTGTATCGGTACAGTACCCAAGCTGAAAACCGGCACGGTACTCCTTGTTTGTATCGTCCAGAAGCGAAGCCGCCCGCGTCGCCTTTCCCAAAAGCAGGGGCAGCACCCCGGTGGCCATCGGGTCAAGGGTGCCGGTGTGGCCGATTTTCTTCTGTCCGCATAGGCGGCGCATCACCGCTACCACGTCGAACGAGGTGAAGTCCTGCGGCTTGTCTATCACAATGACCCCGTTCATGGCTTCCCTCCTACTGTATTTTAAAGATGCTTGCCGATCTCCGCAAGCATCTGCTTCTCGGCTTCTTCCAGGGTGGTGTTAAAGGTACATCCCGCCGCTCCCGCGTGTCCGCCGCCGCCGAAAACGGCGCAGATTTCGGAAGCGTTCTGCGGCGGCTGTGCCCGCAGGGAAATCTTGTACCCGCCGTCCGCCCTTTCGCGGATGGTCACGCCGATGACCACGCCCTCGATCGCGCGGGGAATGGAGGCCAGCCCTTCGATATCGCCCTCCGCTGCGCCGGTGCTTCTGATCATTTCATTGGTAATTTTAATGACCGCGACGCGGTCGTCGTAAAAATAGCGGATGGTATCCATGACACAGCGCTCCATATCGATGCGCGCGCGGCTTTTCGTGTCGAACATCACGCGGTTAATCCGGTGCCCGTCGGCGCCCTTTTCAACAAGGTCCGCGGCAATACGGTACGTGGTCGGGGTCACGTTAATGTATTTGAAACAGCCGGTGTCCGTGGTAATGCCCGTATAAAGGGAATCCGCTGTTACGGAATCAATTTCCACGCCCAGCAGATTGAGCAGGTCGAAAATGATTTCGCAGACAGCGGCCGCTTTCGCGTCCAGACAGGTGCGCTTCGCGTAACCGGAATTGGAAGGGTGATGGTCGATACAGAGGTCGATCTTATCCCCGTAAAGACTCTGGTTCGGCTCCCCGATCAGCTGCAGGGCGGCGATATCCACCGCGACGACCGTCACGGGGGAAAACGTCTCTTCTTTCACGCCGCTGAAAAGGTACCGGTATTTCGGCACGATCTTGTCGGAGCAGCGGATCATGGCATGCTTGCCCATTTTCTGCAAACCCCGGCAAAGCGCCGTGGCGGAGCCCAGAGTGTCGCCGTCCGGATACTGGTGGCTTAAAATCAGGATATGGTCGGCTTCCCGCAGAAAATCGGCCGCCTCGCTTCGGGTTATCATTTTTTATCACCCCTTAAATCGTTGAGCATCCGCGAAATATTCGCACTGTATTCGATCGAGTCGGTCGCTTTGAAGATCAGCTCCGGCACATGCCTGAGCTCAAGCCGCGCGCCAAGCTCGTGACGGATAAAGCCGGACGCCGATTTCAGACCGGTAACGGCCTGCTTCGCCCGCTCAATCCCCTCCATTGCGCTGACAAAAACCGTGCAGTAAGACAAATCGCTTGTGACGTCCACCCGGACAATACTGATCAAGCCCTGTACCCGCGGATCTTTCAGCTCGCGGAAGATTGCCGTCAGCTCCCTTTTGATATCCTCGGTCGTCCGTCCCATTCTGTGGCTGGCCATTTTCTACCTCCGTATCTTACACTCTCGGGATCAGTCCCTGTATTCCTCCATCACAAAGGCTTCCAGAACGTCCCCTTCCTTGATGTCGTTAAAGTGCTCCAGACCGATGCCGCAGTCGTAGCCCTCGGCGACCTCTTTCACGTCGTCCTTAAAACGGCGCAGGGAAGCGATCTTATCCTCCGTGATGACAATCCCGTCGCGCACAACGCGAATCTGCGCGGCGCGGGTGATTTTGCCCGTCGTAACGTGGGCGCCCGCAATGGTACCCACATTGGTGATTCTATAAACCTCGCGGCACTCGGCCTTGCCCAGGGGCAGTTCGCGGAATTTCGGCGCAAGCATCCCCTTCATAGCGGACTCGATTTCGTCGATACAGTCGTAGATGATGCGGTACAAACGCATATCCACGCCGTCGCGTTTGGCATTTTCCTCGGCGACCGGGTCGGGCCGTACGTTAAAGCCGACGATGATGGCGTTGGAAGCGGAGGCAAGCATGACATCGGATTCGCTGATCGCACCCACGCCGCCGTGAATAACGTTTACGCGGACTTCCTCGTTGCCCAGCTTTTCCAGCGACTGGCGGACCGCTTCCACGGAGCCCTGCACATCGGCCTTCACAATGATCTGCAGTTCCTTCATGTCGCCCTGCTTCATCTGGTCGAACAGATTGTCAAGGGTAACCTTGGTACGGGAGTTGAACCGCTCCTCTTTCAGCTCGGTGCGGCGCTGCTCCACCAGCTCCCTCGCGAGGCGCTCGTCGGACACAGCGTTGAAGATATCGCCGCCGGTCGGCACATCGTCAAGACCGGTGATCTCCACCGGAACGCTCGGACCCGCCTGCTCGATCTTCTGCCCGTCCGCGTCCGTCATGGCGCGCACGCGGCCCACGGCGGTACCGGCAACAATGATATCGCCGGTGCGGAGCGTCCCGTTCTGGACCAGCATGGTCGCAATCGGGCCGCGGCCCTTGTCAAGCCTTGCCTCAATCACGGTGCCCTTTGCGGCACGGTCCGGATTGGCCTTCAGCTCCTTCATATCCGCTGTCAGAATAATCATTTCCAGAAGGTCCTTGATGCCGGTCTTCTTCACGGCGGAAACCGGGATACACGGCGTTTCACCGCCCCATTCCTCCGGAACAAGGCCGTACTCCGTCAGCTGTTCCATAACATGCTGCGGGTTCGCGCCCGGCTTATCCATTTTATTGATCGCAACGATAATGGAAACCTCCGCGGCTTTGGCGTGATGAATCGCTTCCACGGTCTGCGGCATGATGCCGTCGTCCGCGGCGACCACCAGAACGGCGATATCCGTCACCTGCGCGCCTCTGGCACGCATAGTGGTAAACGCCGCATGGCCCGGAGTGTCCAGGAAAGTGACGTCGCGCTCGCCCAGCTTTACCTGGTACGCGCCGATGTGCTGGGTAATACCGCCGGCCTCGGAAGCGGTGACGTTCGCGTGGCGGATGGCGTCCAGAAGGGACGTCTTGCCGTGGTCGACGTGACCCATAACGACCACAACCGGCGCGCGCGGCACAAGGTTGTCGTCCTTATCCTCGCTGTCATCAATGATCTGTTCCTCAATGGTGACAATGACTTCCTTTTCCACCTTCGCGTGGAATTCCATGGCGGCGAGGGTAGCGGTGTCGAAGTCGACGGTGTCGTTGACGGCGGCGAACACGCCCAGAGCCATCAGCTTCTTGATGACCTCGGCGGCGGTAGCCTTCAGGCGGAGCGCCAGCTCGCCGACCGTAATCTCTTCCGGAACCTGGATGGTGATCGGTTTCGCCTTGCGCTCCAGCGCGATACGGCGCAGACGCTCGGCCTCCGTCTCCTTGCGGGAATTCCTCGGCCTGCCGCGGCGGTACTGGGAACTGCGCTGGGTCAGCTTCTGCTTCTGCACGGTATTGGCCGTGTTGATTTTTTCGGAAGCGAGGCGGTCGTATTTTTCGTTGTATTTATCAAGCTCCACATGAGACGATCTCGTGTCTACAATCCTGCCTTCGGTGCGTTTGATCGCATTGCCGGAGTCGCCGCCGGACGGCTGCGGCCTTCTCTGTACGGTGCTCTGCTGCGGTCTGGGCGCCGCGGGAGCCTTGTGCTGCTGCGGGGGCCTGGGGCCGACCGGCGTAATCTTGCCCGGCTTTACGGCCTTGCGCGCGGGCGGAACAGAAGCAGGTGCGCCCTGAGCGGGACGCGCCTGGGTTCCGGGCCGCTGCTGCTGTGCGCCCTGAGCGGGACGCGGAGCTCTGGCCTGCTGTTGCTGTACGGGCGGACGGGACGCGGGCTTTTGCGGCTGGATGATGACATCCGGCTTTTCCGGCTCCACGACGCTCTCGTTCCGTTTTGCCTGAGCGAAATACGTGTCAAGGTTTTCGCTGCTGTTCTTCTGTGTAAACGTTTCTAAAACAAGATCGAGTTCGCTTTCGTTGAGAGCCGTCATATGTTTTTTCGTTTCACCGGCATACTTTTCTAAAGTATCAATGACATCCTTATTCGGAATGTCCAAATCCTTTGCCACCTCATGGACCCTGTATTTTATCATCATATATCAAATTCCTCCTCATTACTCTGTACCTGTCTCTTATACACATCTCCGAGCCCACGAGACATGCGCAGATCT
>UREO01000223.1 GCA_900546895.1 uncultured Oscillospiraceae bacterium | reverse complement strand
GGGTGCAGCAGGGTCTGACAAAAACTTCAACCACCATTTTCATGATGTTCTTCGCAATTCTGTTCTTTTCCCTTATGCTGGATACCGGCCTGTTTGACCCGATTTCCAAAACCGTTATCAAAATTGCCAAGGGAGATCCCCTCAAGGTAATTGTAGGAACCGGCATTATTACGGCAATCGTTTCCCTGAGCGGCGACGGCACAACCACCACCCTGATCTGCTGCTCGGCTCTGGTTCCGATTTATAAGAGACTGAATCTGAAACGCCTGTATCTGGGCGTGATTCTGGTCTTGATGAACACCATTCTCAATATTCTTCCCTGGAGCAGCCCGACGGCTCGCGTTATGTCCGTTTTGGATGGCATCAACCCGCAGGAAATGCTGTACGCACTGGCACCGGGCATGGCTGTGGCCATTGTATACATGATGTTCGTATGCTATTACCTGGGACTCAAGGAAAGAAAGCGTCTGGGAATTCAGAAGCTGACCGACGCTGATGTTGAAGAACTGACCTCCTCTTCTTCGGAGGAAAAGGACGAAATCAAGCGTCCTAAGATGATGCTTTTCAACGCACTGCTCACACTGTTTGTTCTGGTTCTTTTGATTGCCGGCGTATTCCAGCCTGTCTTTATCTTCCTGGTAGGCAGCGTGATCGCACTTGTTGTTAACTACCCGTCGATTGAACAGCAGAAGGCCAGACTGCACGACAATGCACCGGAAATGGTTCTCACGGTTATCGTCGTTATGGGTGCGGGCGTTTTCGCCGGGCTGTTCACCGGCTCCGGCATGGCAGACGCACTGGCGGCCAGCCTGATCAAGGTGATTCCTGCTTCGTTCGGACCGCACTGGGCATTTATCTCTGCGTTTGTCTCTATCCCCGGCGGCTTCTTCCTTTCAAACGACGCATTCTTCTACGGGGTTGTTCCGGTACTGGCCCGCGCCGGCGTACAGTACGGCTTCAACAACTTCCAGATGGGTATCGCTTCCCTAATGGGACAAGCCTTCCATCTCTTAAGCCCCTTTACTCCATGGATTTATCTGCTCCTCGGTATGACGGAGCTGGAAATCGGCGATTGGCAGAAAGAGGGCGCCAAATGGGCAATCGGTATCTTTATCAGCTTCATTGTCCTGACGGTTTTGACCGGATATCTGCCCGTGACCCTGCACCCGTGACCCGGTCCCTGTCAACCGCTTACCCCTTTTCATGACAATACATAGATAGACTGTTTACCCGGAATGGATTACCGGTGGAAGGCTTCTTCCCCCCGTTTTCCCATCCGGGTAACCGCCTTTTTCCGGAGGAGCACGCCCCTCGACCTGATTTTGCCCGGCTCCGGCTTACATCTCCGTCTTATCTCCTGCAGCCTGCGGCGAAATATTTGAAGGGCCGGAATCTTCTGTGGTGATCCCGATAAGGTTGCATGGTACGACAGTCAGAAAATTTACCATCTCTTTCGCCAAAAACGACGGGGAGTACTTCATGTCGTGATTCAGCCACCATCTTGCCATTGAAATATAGAAAGAGGCCATCAATTCAAAGAACAAATCTCTCGAAACCTGAATTTCCCCTTTAAAACTTTCTTCCAATCTGGTTTTCAGGACATCTTCGCACTTTCTGCAAAGTCCCAGATGTTCGTTGTCATTTAAAATAAGTTTATAAAGCAAAGAATCTTTTTCAATCGAATGAAAAATAGCATTCAGATTTCCCCGAAAGCCATCATAATTCAAACTTCCGTGAATAATATGCTCTTCAGGCTCCACCAGATTTAATATGGATGAGATTGCTTCATCCGTCACTTTATTCAGCAGTTCATACTTATCGGCATAATGCAGGTAAAAAGTAGAACGGCTGATCATTGCTTTATCTGCAATATCATTTACGGTAATATTGCGGAATCCCTTTTCATCCATCAGTTCTATAAAGGAGTTTCTTATAAACGTCAGGGTTTTCATCACACGCAGATCCTGTTCACTGGACATTTTCATCCCACCTGTCTATCATCTTTTATCGGAATCTACACTTTCCGCCTGTATATCGTATAAGCTACATTTACATACGGATCAATCATTGCGGCGACCCGATTTAGCGCTTATACTTTGGATGTAAAATTCTAAAGGAGGCCGATATTATGGATAAAAAATGGACGACTAAAGATTTTCCTGTTGGACTTTTTCAGATGCATCCGGACGTAAGCGTCAATTTTCAAATGAACCGGTTTTACAACTGGTCAAACGACGAAACGATGCGAAAGGAAATGCAGGCTGCAAGTCCGTCTATCCGTTCTTACGATGATCTGATCGCATCATTTACGCGCCTTGGCAATCAGGCGCTGGACCGGGACGAAAAACTGAAAGCCGCCTTGTATTTCCGTGGAGCCGAGTTTTTCGTCCCGGAAAGCAATGCAGAGAAGCAGGAGCTGCGTCATCGGTTTCTTTCACTGAACAATGCTTATTATGGCATTACGGATGATCAGCGATACCGAATTCCTTATAGCAGCGGTTATCTTTCAGCCTATCGCTTTACGCCTCAGTCCCCCAAAGGGACTATCGTTGTCTGCAACGGGTTTGACGGTTACATTGAAGAGTTCATGCGCATGCTTCTGGTTTTAAAAGACGCCGGTTATGATACGATTGCCTTCGACGGCCCCGGCCAGGGAACCGTACTGGAAGAATGCAGCATGCCGATGATTTCTGAATGGGAAAAACCCGTCCATACCCTTCTTGATTATTTCAAACTCAATGATGTCACCCTGATTGGTTTATCCCTTGGCGGCTGCCTGGCGCTGAGAGCCGCTGCCTATGAGAAAAGGGTAAAAAGAGTGATTGCCTTCGATGTTCTTGCGGACTTTTTTGAAGTGCTGCTGCGCCAAATGGATGATTCCTTGCGCGAAAAAGCACGATACGCAGTCATGCACGGAAAACGCTTGGAAATCAATACGGCCGCCAACCTGATGATGAAAAAAAGTCTTGTAGTGAAATGGGGAATCAAGCAGGGGATGCACGTGATGGGAAGCGACTCTCCTTATGACTTTCTCCGCAAGGCCCTGTCCTATAACACGGCGGAGATTTCGCCGCTCATTACACAGGATGTCCTTCTTCTCGCAGGACAGGACGATCACTATGTGCCTGTTCACCAGTTAACCGAACAAATCGCCGCTCTGACAAACGTACGCTCTTTGACGGCGCGAATGTTTACCGCGAAAGAAAACGCGGGAAATCACTGCCAGCTCGGGAATGTCGGACTCGCTGCGGAAGTGGTTCTTAATTGGATCAATCAGACAGCACCGGTGGACGGACTTGAGCCGGCACGCTCAATCAGCGCGATCTTCCCGGCATGATTCAGCTTTTTCAGTGCGGCTTCCCGCCTGAGAGCTTCGCCTTTTGTCGCGAAGCTTTCCTGATAGACCAATGTAACCGGCAGCCTTGAACGGGTATATTTTGCGCCTTTCCCACGGTTATGTACGGCGGCGCGCCGATACGGGTCGGTCGTATAGCCGCTGTAGATCGTACCATCCGAACAGAGCAGCATGTATGCATAATATTGATCCGCTTTTACCTTTTTCATCGCCGGTTTACGGCCCTCCAGACAAGAAATTTTTTATTGCGTTTTATTTTTGACCCGATCATTGTGCAGCGATAATCAGACTTTCTATTTCCGCTTCCGTTTTTTCAATGTCGGAGTTTGTTTGGGATTCCATTGCTTCAAGCCGGTGTACGGCGTCATGAACCTGACTCTGTACACGGTAAGCGCTTTCCTGCGACTGGTTGATTTTTGATTGCATAAACCAATCGGAAATCAATCCGTCAAAGAAAAAATCTGCAAATTTAGCAAAGCCGCCCGTTTCAATATGAATGTCGGAATGAATTTGAACGTCGGCTAACTCGGTGTGAAATTGCCGTAACAGCCGCTGCGCGTTTTCGGTTTCCTCTTTTGCGTCGTCAATATGGGAATGCTTTGCAAGGTCGGAGATCAGCCCGCCGCCAAGAAGATCCCAGGTTCCCCAGCCTTCGGCATGGTCAAGACTGCTTTGAATCCGATCCAGACTGGCCAGCGCTTCCCTACCGGCGGATATTGCTTCCCTGATTTCTTTCAAATTTATTTTTTCACTGCTTACTTGGGTAGACAGTTCCAGAATTCTTTGGGCGTATTTACTTCCGTCTTTCATGATCTGTTCTTTTTTATCAGCATAGAAAAAGTCGAAATCATGCTGACAATTCACATAATTCTGCCGTTCCATGGAAAGCTTTGAGATCTGATATTTTATATTCTCTAAATCCCCGATAGCCTGATCGTATTTGAACCTCGCAGCAAGAGCTTCCGCCTGTTCTTTTTCAACATGTTCTTCCAGCTTCCCGAACAGGGAATAAAAGACCGAGGCAATCCTTCCGTCTTCCAGCTTAACGACATCGTAGTTTTCTTTTTCCAGAGCAGCCTTGAGCTCGGCAGCTTTGCGGTTCAATTGGGACTGTTCATTTTGCAGGTCCTGCAGCATGGCGTCAATCTTATGCAGACGCGCAATCCCCTGTTGAGCCAGTCGTATTTTCTCGTTTATCATAGAATCCATTCTTACACCTTCCAAATCAATAAAAGTTGGACATGCTCAGACCTGCACGCTGCAGGCAACCGAAATATTTTTCCGTAACGCTGAGCATCTCAGCCGCCTGTGGGCACGAACAATTTGTTTTATTAATTATATCATGTTTCTTATACCAACACTACATTTCCCCTGACTTTTTGGTACGACCCTTTTACGACATAGAAAAAAGGGGGCTTAATTACCTGGAGAGACTGAAATTAAGCAAAAGAAAAGCCGCATCCATCAGCCCAAAAACGGCTTGTTGGATGCGGCTTTTCCGGTGAACCCCCGGGGATTCGGGTGCCGCACACTCCATAGCGGCGTTGTCATATCGGACAAAAAGTCCGATATGTTAAAGTATTGAATAAGAGCCGATCAAATCAGCCCTGCGCATTTTCGTCAAATCCCAGAAACCATGTGGCCACAAAGGAAGAAACCACAGAAATGACCAAAGTCGCAACTGCGAAATAGAAGTTGGTCATCACGCCGGAGCCGTCCGTCGGAATAAAAGTCGGCAGAGCCGCAAAACCGGGAGAAACCACCGCGTACTGTTTCAGC
>UREO01000222.1 GCA_900546895.1 uncultured Oscillospiraceae bacterium | reverse complement strand
ATTTTGATTCATAACGGAACCTCCTTTGTATTTTTCATCTACAGTATAACAGGAGGTTTTATGAATGTCAATCATTATTTAATGTTTATCGTTAAATAATAAATGTATTTCGTTAATATTACAGTTTTTCTTAAAACAGCTTTCCGCCGGTAAAGCCTGCGAAGGCCATGGACAGAATCCCGACGTAGATCAGCACGGCGGGCAGCCCGCTGAACGCTTTGGGCATATCCGGGTTCCTGCAGATTTCCGGCGTATGGGAGAAAACGAGGGCGGCCAGAAAGAACGCAATGCCCGTGCCGAGGGCAAAGCCGAGAGCGTCCGGCAAAGCGAGCTTCAGGCTTTTCAGCACATACGGCATGGAGAGCACGACCGTATTCATCGCCGCCGGAGCCAGAATCTGCCCGTATTTTCTGTAAAACCGGGCGGAAAAGGTTTTCAAGGCAAACGCCGCAATCAGATAGGCGGCCGCACTGCCAAAAGCCAGCAGGGCGGGCCGCAGGACATTCAGTATCTGACTGTCCGCAAGCAGCGGGCCGAGAAAATAAGCCTCAACCATGGAAATCAGCGTAAAAACCGTTACAAAAGCGGAGTACATTCCGAGCATTTTCGGCCTGCGCCCCGCGCGGAGCACGCGGCTGAACCCGATGCCCCCGGCAAACAGGATGTTTTCCGTGCTGACCGCCAGAAGCGCGGTCAAAAGCAGCTGCACAAAGGTGTTCATATGCGGGGCACCCTCCTTCTACCGGCTTTTTTACTGCGCTTTTCATTTACCCACTGGACGAACGCGGCGAAAAATCCAAGCAGGAGGAAACCGAAAAACGGCAGGGAAACGCCCGCGTCGGCGGTGCCGTACACCCCCATGTTGGTGTGCCACAGGCTGCCCTTGAGCCAGAACTCCCGAATGGCGGCGCTCAGGCAGAGGACCGCGGCAAAGCCGACGGAGCACCCCAAAGCGTCCGCGGCCACCGCCCAGCCGATATGAGTGGGCGCGTAATCGTTCGCGCGGGAAAGGATCATGGAGTTGCCAATCATCAGAGCGGCGAACATGCCCAGAGCGGTCACCGACCCGGGGAGCAGCTTTTCCGTCAGCCACGCGGCGGGCAGATACAGAACCGCGGAAACCGTCAGGACCAGCCCCGGACGGATCCACAGGGGGACCATTTCCCCCACCAGGCAGAGCAGAAGGCTCAGCGGCAGGGTCAGGAACAGGAATAGAAGGGACAGCTCAACGGCGTTCCTCAGATTGTAGCCGCCAGCAACGATGGGATAAAGCCCGAGCGCACCGATCAGAACGGGGTTTTTGAAAAACGCCCCGTTAAAAAAGATCGTGCCTGTTTCGCGCAGCAGGGTTTTCTTATTCGTCATACGGTTCATCCCCCAGTCTAAGCGCCCCGAGCAGCAGAGAATCAATCTGCGGGGCGGCGGCGTTGGCAATAATGACGGCGAATACGGCCCCCTGCTCAAACGCACCGAAACGGCGGAACATCATCACTAGAAAACCGGCAAAGGCGCCGTAAAAAACGCGTCCCGGTATCCTGTGCGGAGCGGTCACCGGATCGGTGACCATGAACACGGAACAGAAAAGCAGGGACCCCGACATCAGCTCGTACTTTACAGAGGTCAGCGGGCTGCACGCAATTCTGGGGAAAAGCGCTGCAATCAGCACGGCGACGGCCAAAAACGAAGCCGTGATTTCCCACCTTGCCGTGCGTTTCAGGAACAGGAAAAGCCCGCAGGCGCAAATCACCAGGATTCCGGTCGTTCCCAGCGGTCCGGGAAACACGCCCCACAGCATGTCGAGCGGCAGGATGCCCGGCTTTAGCCCGCTTTTTAAAACAGCGGCAGGCGACCGGGCCAGCACCGCGGTAAAATCCTGATACGGAGGAATCGTCTGAGCGGCCGCCGGATCAAAATAGGAGAACATTTCCTTCGGCCAGCAGAGCACGGCAAAGGCGACGCCGGACGCCGCCGGATTAAACGGCGTATGCCCAATGGAGCCGAACGGCATCTTCGCGACCAGAATTGCAAAGGCGGCCGCCGCACAGGGTAGCCACAGGGGAGCGTTGATCGGCATCAGCATGGTAATCATCATTCCCGTGACAAGGGAGGACCCGTCGGAAAGGCTGATGCTCTTTGTCTGGATCAGGCTGAACGCAATCTCGCAGACCGCACAGGCCAGCATGGTCACGCCCGCCATCACGAGCGGGCGCGGCCCGTAGTGCACCGCGGGCAGAACAAGCAGCATGGCAAGCGCGAACAGCACGTCGCGCATCATGGATGCCACGGAGGCTTCGCTTTTTACAAAAGGAGCTCTCGCTTCATTTAACGTCAATCGAAGTCACCGCTTTTCTTATATGCCGCCGCCTTCGAAATGGCGGCGCGCAGATCGATTCCGGAAGGGCAGGCGACGGCACAGGCCGAACAGCCGATGCATTTCTGCACGTTCAGCATCCTGACAGGGTCCGGGCTGGCGCTTTGTATCTCTCTCAGGACCCTCCACGGCACAATGCCGCGCGGGCACGCCCGCTCGCATTTTTCACAGCCGATGCAGGGATAGGTCTTGTTTCTGGGGGGCTTTCGCAGCGCGATCACACAGCGCGTCGCCGCCGTGACCGGCTCGGACAGGTCGGTGACGGCTTTTCCCGTAACGGAAGAACCGGTGATGACCACCTTTGTCTTTTCACTCACTTCGCAGGCGTCCAGAAGAAATTTCAGTGGCGTGCCGATACGCACCCGCAGATTCCGCCAGTGCTCCACCCCGTCGCCCGCCACCGTTACCACGGTAAAGCTCTGGGGTTCGTTTTCGTCCACGGCGGCGGTCAGTGCCAGAAGCGCCTGCGCGCCGATGTACGCGGCGTTTTTCCCGGAAGCGTACAGCTTCCGTTTCAAAAGCACCCGCGCCGGATACCGTTCGCCCGCAAAGATCAGATCCGCCTGCGGGTTGATTTTCTGAATGACGCGCGCCTCCCGGGAAGTCGCCACGGCGATCTTGTTCTCCGCTGCGCCGCACGCCCGCGCGGCAAGCACCAGCCCGGCAATCATGGCGTGCGTATTTTCCCGCAGCGTCGCCATGGCGCTCGTCGTACAGGGGTCCTCGTCAAAACAGCAGGCCACGAGCATATCCGGTTTCAGCCGGCGCAGCCGCCTCAGCTTCTTGTCGAGCGCCGTACCGTCGAACTCGTCGACGATCCCGGCGGCCTCGGCGGCGGAGATAATCCCGCCGGCGTCAAGCTTCCCCTTCCGCAGCGGAAGCGGCTTCGGCTCCTCAATGTCCTCCGGAACGGGAAGATTCTTTATTTTATGTCTCAGCGAAGCTGATTTTTGTTGCTCCAGCTTTACACCGCGCTGCAGTATCACGCCGCCACCCCCGTTTCTATTTTTGCCCGGCCGCCGCTTTCAGATCCCTGATCGCCTGTGCGGCATCCTCCGCCTTGAAAACGCTTGTCCCCGCCACACACACATCCGCGCCCGCCTTAGCGGCCGTCCGGATTGTGGAGGGATTGATTCCGCCGTCCACCTGAATCAGCAGCTCGGGCCTGCGGGCTTTCAGGACCCGGATCTTTTCCATCATGTCCTCCATAAAGCTCTGGCCGCCGAACCCCGGCTCCACCGTCATGACAAGCACCATATACAGCTTGTCCAAATACGGGAACAGCACTTCCGCGGGGGTACCCGGCTTCACGGACAGCGCCGGCTTCGCGCCGCCCGCACGGATGGCTTCCAGCGTTTTTTCCGTGTCGGACTTTGATTCTATATGAAAAGTAATAATATCCGCTCCGGCGTCTATAAAATCAGGAACGTACCGGAGCGGTTCATCGATCATCAGATGCACGTCAAAAGGCTTTTCCGTAAATCCGCGCACGGCCCTGATTACCGGCGCACCGAAAGTCAGGTTCGGCACAAAATGCCCATCCATTACATCCAGATGGATCCAGTCTGCGCCGCAAAGATCCATTCTTCTTACTTCATTTCCAAGCTGTGAAAAATCCGAGGAAAGCACCGAAGGTGCTATTAGCATATTGATTCCTCCATTGCTTTTTCCTTTATTCTACCCTAAATTGATTGTTTTTTCAACTTTTAGAATCGGTTCCCTCAAACTTTATAGTGCCCGCCGGGAACGGGTTCCCGGCAGACGATCTATAATGAAGCGGTTTCAATATTTGCCCCGCACTCTATTGTATGCATGAATTCCCATTTTGGCAGTAAAAAAGCTCCGCATCCGCGAAGCTTTTTCCTCTATTTCTCATCGTGGCCGGAGGGGTCGTCCCCGGGGGCGTCTCCCCCGCTTTTCCTGCTTTCCCTGTAATAAACCACACAGGCAAGCACCAGCGCCGCCGCGGTAAACCCGCGCAGCACCCAGCCCCAGAGCCCGGCAAACGGGTTGACCGCGAGGGCGGCATCCGCAAACCACCATCCGCCCAGAAGGATAAAGAACGCGCCCAGCGCGTAAAAAACACGGTTTTCCCGGCTCATCCGGAAAATCAGAATCAAACCGACGACAACCCACATCGCCGCATATACGTAAGGCATATCAACCGCTCCCCGCTCTTATGATATTTTATCATAATATGAATCGGGGTTTCTGTCAATCGCTACGCGCAGGTTTTCTCGGCTCTGCGCAGCCTGCCCTGTGCACGCAGGGGATGCCTGTGCATCCGGCGGCGGCGCACGACGGCTTCCCGCCTGAGCTGCAAAAAGCAGCAGAAGGCCACGACGGCCTGCAGAACAAGCTGGACGGTCTGGAACAGCCAGTTTCCCTCCCCGGAGAGAAGAGAGAGCGCCCCCATCGCCGCGGTCATTCCCAGCAGCGCGCGGCCGGACTCGGTCCGCGGCCTAAATTTTCTGGCCATAACGCCCGCCGCCAGAAGCATGATCGTTCCCGAAAAAAGATTCATCGTTTTATCCCCCCGGCCCCAAAACCGTTCATATGTTCTATTTGTTGTTTTTATAATAACACATATGTTCTATTGAATGCAAGCTTTCTTTTTCAAAAAAATTTACGTGGGGACATCTGCGGGACAGCAAAAAGGAGCGGGTTTCCCACGCTCCCTGTATTACAGAACATAAATATTCATCTTACGGTTTCCGAACTGTCGGCACTGCCCGACCGTGTTGAAGTACAGGTCGGCGACAATGCGCCCGTCCATTACC
>UREO01000221.1 GCA_900546895.1 uncultured Oscillospiraceae bacterium | reverse complement strand
CTACACCGTCTAATTCGTCGGCAGCGTCAGATGTGTATAAGAGACAGGCAGAGATACAGCGTAAGGATTATCCCCACTCCGCACAGCCCGGCGTTCCCGGGGGAGAGCATGACAAAGCCATAGCCGATCGCCGCGCCGATCAGCACGCCGATCAGCTTGTTCTTTCCCATTTTAATGGAAGCGTCTATGGATTTCCCCATCGTCATGACGGCGGCAATAACCGCGAAAAACGGCTCGTCCAGCTTTAAAAGAGCGGAAATCACCACACAAAGGGTAACGGCGATCCCTGTTTTTACCACTCGGAAGCCAAGCCGGTTCCCGGTCTTAAGAAAGTCCAACAGCCACTTCATCAATCACCTCACGCGGCCAGCAACAATCTCATAAATTTGTTCCGGTCTCTCGACGATATATTTCGCATTGTTTTCTCTCAGTTCCTTTTCGGTCCGGAATCCCCAAAGGACACCCGCCGTATCCATTCCCGCGGAAGCGCCGGTTTTCATATCCGTGTTTGTGTCCCCAATGTAAAGGATGTTTTCCGGGCTGACGGCAAGCTCGGCCGCGATCAGCAGCGCGCCCTCCGGGGAAGGCTTGCGGGCCACCTCCGGCCGCTGTCCGTAGCACAGGTCAAAGGTTCCCTGCGGGAACAGCGCGTCAATTATCGCAGTGGTGCAATTGTGCGGCTTATTGGAAAGCACCGCCATACGGATTCCCTTCGCTTTCAATTTTTTCAGCGTATCCTGCACCCCACTGTAATTCGTGACAAGGAAAGTAGGATCACTTTCATACCGTTCATCATAAATCCGTCTCATTGCGCGGACGTCGTCTTCCGTGTACCCCTGCGCGCCCAGCGCAGTGTCAAGCATGGCGTGCATCAGCCTGTCCGTCCCGTTCCCGACGAGATACTTGTATTTTTCCACCTCAATCGGCTTGTATCCGCACTGCTCCATTGCGGTGTTGGCAAAATTGGCAATGGAAGCGAGCGTATTGGCCAACGTTCCGTCCAAATCAAAAATACATGCCTTATACAAACAATCACCCTGCAATTCAAAATAACAAATGTATTTATAATAATAAACATTTTTTTAACAATTTGCAAGTCCTTTCTACCCCGCACGGCAGTTCAGAAACGGGGCAAGGACAAAAACACAAAAAAAGCGCCGGAGTGTGAGCCCCCGGCGCCCGGCTATGTACTAATTTTGGACTACCAGTTTAACATTCTGCTGTTTTTTTCCCGATGGACAAATATTATAAATCATTCCGTCCTTTGCCACCATTGAGATCGGAATTTTGGGCAAAAGCTTGTGGATCATTTCTACAAATCCGTTAACCGGCGCCTCCGCCATTCCCGTTACAATATGGATCGCACCGATTTGTTTTACAAACCCTACAGCAATCAATGCCGCTTCGTCGTTAAAATAAACGGTCATTTCCGCCTGCGCGTCACGTGCCGTCTGCCGCAGGTATTCGAGCTCTTCACAGCTGGTTTCAAATCCCGCAGAGGTTGGTTGCACACAGAGCACCTGTAAAGAAGTGGAACTCTCTTCGGCAATTTTTTTGCCGGCCCGAATCAGTCTGTCACAGTCACGCTGACCCGTAACGCATACGAGGGTTGTGTTCCTGTCTTTCAATACTGTGCCTCCCTTCCGAATACCGTATTTTCCAACCATACTCAGTATAGTTTGATTTTCTTGCCGTTGTGGTAACAGAAAGTGTATAAATCATTAACAAAGTGTTAAATAAAAATTCGACATTTTTTGTAGGATCCACCACTTTCGGTTTTATTATAGCACAGAAATCCGGATTTCACAAATGAAAAAACGGGGATCATAAAAAAGCTGCAGAACCATTCATTCTGCAGCTGTGCTTTTGCCCCTGATCGTTTACAGCGTCGGGGACGAATTATTTAATAATGGAAAGCGGATCGATATATTTTCCACCCTTTTTCATTGATAAATGCAGATGGGATGCGTCGGCGCTTTCACACGGAACCGTTCCAACCGTGCCGACCTGCTGTCCCTGTTTGACGGACGCTCCCTTTTTGACGCTCGCCGCTGCCAAGCCGCAGTAATAGGTTTCGTAATCTCCGTGCTGAATCACAGCCGTCAGTCCGTAAAGGTCGTCCGTATAAACATTTTTCACCGTGCCGTTTGCGACCGCTTTGACGGCGGTTCCTTCCTTAGCGGCAAAGTCGGTGCCGTTGTGCACACGCCAGTCCTTCATCGTGTTTGAGAAAATAGGATTTTCCCCGCTGAATTTCAGCGTGACATTTTTCTCGACCGGACTGGCAAAGGTCAGAACACTGGCCACGGTCTGCTTGGCCGGTACAGACGGCGGCGGAGCAGACGGCGCCTGGGACGGAGCTTCCGACGGCTCTTCCTTTTCCGGTTCCGACTGGGCGGGCTCCGCTGCGGAAGAAGTTTCGCCTCCCGCATAGACCTTGATTCCGCTTACCGTTTCATTCGTATGCTGCACCTGTGCGCTGCTTGTCGCTCCCTCCTCGGGAGAAGCATAATTGACCACACTGTCATAAGTGGTCCAGGCCGCAACACCAACCGCAATCAGACACACGCCGAGCGCAATATAAAATCCCTTCGAGTTGTTCTTTTGTGATTTGTTGTTTAGCAGATGTAAATTACTCATTCGTGCCACCTCCGAATATATTTTGACCATAAAAGAAACGTTATATTCGGAGGATGACATTTTTATCATAAAAATAAAAAAGAAAAAAGACCTAATCCATTTCGACCAGGTCCTTTTTCATTAGCTTGAGGGGTATATTGAGGAGGGTAGAACATGTATCAAGTAATGGTGCGGCTCCATATCCTTGATTACGTCTATATTATATCGCATGGCGGGATTCAGTTGTTACATAGCTATGAATATCTTATGAATTTTTAATATTCCAAACATTTGTTTGATTTTTTTCAAAAATGTGCTATAATATTTGCAGAAGCCAAATACACGGGAGGGCTGCGGAATGTTAACCAAAAGCCAGCAAAAAGTATATGACTATTTAAAAAGCCGGGCCGAAAACGGGCTTCCGCCCACTGTGCGCGAAATCTGCAGCGCAACCGGGCTGAAGTCGACCTCCAGCGTACACGCTCACCTGAAAACGTTGGAACGCGCCGGATATATCAGCCGTGACGCGGGCCTGAACCGCGCAATCCACCTTGCGGGGGAACAGAGCACCATACAGGTCCCTATCGTGGGAAAGGTCGCCGCCGGTCAGCCGATTCTGGCTGTTGAAGAGGTAGAGGGCTACGTCCCCTTCTCACCCGCCCGTCACAGCGATGAAGAATATTTTGCTCTGAATGTCCGGGGGGAAAGTATGAAGGACGCCGGGATTCTGAACGGCGATATCGTCGTCGCTCTGAAAACGCCGACCGCGCTCAACGGGGAAATCGTGGTTGCCCTGATTGAAGACGAGGCGACGGTGAAACGTCTGTTCCGTGAAAAAGACAGGATCCGCCTTCAGCCGGAGAATCCGGATTACCAGCCGATCTACACAAAAGACGTTTTGATCCTCGGGAAAGTCGTCGCGGTGTTCCGGTATTATTAAACACAATAACAGGGAGGGAATCGATTCCCTCCCTGTTTCATGATACCCCGGTATCCTGCCCATCCTCGCTGATCAGGACGGCCCTTACCGGGGAAGCCTCCGCTCCGCCCAGACGGAGCGGCAGGGCGATCAGCCGGTAGTCGCCGGGCTCCGCCATGGTGAGGTCTAGCCCCTCCAGAATCAGTACGCCTGCTCCCAGCAATTCTTTGTGCGCGGGAAAGGAGTCGTCGTCCTCCGTTTCGATACTGAGCGCATCCGTTCCCACCAGGGTAACGCCTGCTGCCGTCAGCGCGAAAGCGGCGCTTTGGGACAGAAACGCCTGCCCCTTGAACAGAATCATTTTCTGAGCATACGGCACGATATTGTCAATATCGGAGCCGGTAATGATACCGTTTGCCTCTGCGACGGTGCAGGGGCCTGTCAGCCGTGCTAAATCAAGCTGATCGACCGTTTCGCCGTCCTCAATGAAATGGCGCGGTGCGTCAACGTGGGTGGCGCTGTGGCATCCCGTATAAAAACCTGAAAGATTGCAGACGTCCCCCAGCTCCATCCGGCGCACGGGGTCTCGGTAAGGCTCCGGATCCCCCGGATAAACCGGTGCGGAAAAAAGCTCACGCGACACGTCGATAATCTTCATGTTTTACACCTCTTTTTCAGATGGAGGGTAATATTTTTGTGATAAGCTCCGAGGTCTTATGTGCGGAGGAAATAGCAAAAGCGGCAAAATCGATATTGGCCGCCTCATTGGCATTATCCGAGATGGCGCGAATGACCACGAAATCAACATGGTTTATGTAGCATACCTGTGCGATGCTCCCGCCCTCCATTTCACACGCCGAAGCCTGAAAATCCCGGGCGATTCCCTTCAGCCTTTCCCTGCTACTGATGAACTGGTCGCCCGTGGCAATCACACCGACATGCACGCCCTGGCCGTAAATCTGCTTCGCGGTAGAAACCACCAAATCAACCAGCCTTGTGCTGGCGGGGATGGCGACGATATTCAGCCCACTGATCAGGCCCTTTTCATCCCCAATAGCGGTGGTATCCATGTCGTGCTGCACCAGCCCGCTTGATACGACGATGTCGCCGATATGGATGTTTTCACCGATACCGCCCGCAACGCCGACATTGACGACCGCGCTCGGGTGATAGTTCAAAATCATGGTCTGCGTGCAGATCGCCGCCGCGACTTTCCCAACGCCGCATTTGGCGACAACACAGTCGATATTCTCTATTTTACCGGTATAGTAAACCACCGAACTGACTGTCTGCATGCTTTTATCCGTCATGACTGCGATTAAACTTTCCACTTCTACTGGCATTGCCCCGATAATTCCAATCATACCCGCACCTCAATGCTTTCCTTAAACTTTAAGCCATACTGCATAAAGCAATCTATTTCGCTTACCTGTTCTTATAAAGATAATACATTTTCCGGCTTCTCCAAGGCATATTCCGGAGAAATGCCCTCCGGAGCGCGGCAGCCCCACAGGGCCAAAGCGAAGTCCACACCAGCCCCGTGCGCGCACCTGCAGTCATAAGCGGCATCCCCGATATACCTGTCTCTTATACACATCTGACGCTGCCGACGAATTAGACGGTGTA
>UREO01000220.1 GCA_900546895.1 uncultured Oscillospiraceae bacterium | reverse complement strand
AGAAGAACTGATACTTCCTAAAAAATATGAAACAAGCGCTACTAAAACCGATGGCAGTGCAAAATCTCTAAGATAACTGAACATCAGTAACTCCTCCTTACTTATCTCCTCGCTCACGCACAATAAGCCGAATAGGGGTACCTTCCAGTCCAAAAGTCTCTCGGATTCGGTTTTCAAGGTACCTTTGGTATGAAAAGTGAAACAGCTGTGCGGAATTTACAAAGCATACAAAGGTAGGCGGTTTGACCGTCGCCTGTGTCATGTAATAGATTTTCAACCTCCTTCCCTTATCCGTCGGCGGCTGGACTCTGGCCACAGCCTGCGCCAGGACATCATTGAGCATGCCTGTGGCAATCCGCATGGAGTTGGAGTTTGCGGCATGCTTAATCAGGTCAAAGAGACGGTCGAGCCTCTGACCTGTTTTTGCTGAAATAAAGATCATAGGGGCATAGGACATGAAAGAAAAGTCGTCTTCCAGCTTTTTGCGGTATTCAATCATGGTACGGTCGTCTTTCTCTATGATATCCCATTTGTTGACGACAATGACGCAGCCCTTGCCCGCTTCGTGCGCCAGACCGGCAACCTTGGAATCCTGATCGGTAAACCCGACCGAGGCGTCTATCATGATCGCACAAACGTCGGCCCGTTCTATCGCCATCTGCGCACGGATGACACTGTATTTTTCAATGGAATCGTCCACTTTGCTTTTTCTGCGGAGCCCGGCGGTATCGATCAGCGTAAAACGTCCGTGCTGATTTTCAATGGTCGTATCGATCGCATCCCGCGTTGTACCGGCAATGTCGGAAACAATGCACCGTTCCTCGCCGGAAATCTTGTTTACAAGAGAGGACTTCCCCACGTTCGGCTTGCCGATAATGGCGACCTTAATGATTTCACTATCAGCCTCGTCTTCCTCTTCATCGGGAAGATGCTCCACAATCCTGTCAAGCAGATCACCGGTGCCGTGGCCGTGAATGGAAGAAACCGCCACCGGGTCGCCGAGCCCCAGATTGTAAAACTCGTAAAATTCCGCCGGAGGTTCCCCGATCGTATCGCACTTGTTGACGCAGAGGATTACGGGTCTTCCGCTTTTCAGCAGCATAGCCGCTATATCGGAGTCCGTGGCCACAACGCCCGTACGGATATCCGTAATAAGCACGATGACATCAGCCGCGTCGATTGCAAGCTGGGCCTGCATCCTCATCTGGGCTAAAATTACGTCGCCGGAATCGGGCTCAATACCGCCCGTATCAACAACGGAAAACGTTCGGTTCCCCCACTCGCATTCTCCATAAATTCTGTCCCTGGTGACCCCAGGGGTATCGTCTACAATGGAAAGCCGTTCACCGATCAATTTATTAAAAAGTGTCGATTTTCCGACATTTGGCCTGCCTACGATTGCAACTACAGGTTTAGCCAATCATATCAACTCCCTAATACTGTATTCAAAAGCTCATACCCGTCATTAGGAGATACGGTAACTTTTATATTCAAGGCTTTGCTCAGATCGTCAAGGGAGATATCGTCCAGAAAAATATCCCCCTCGCGGCGAAGCATAACGGCGGGCACAATCAGTTCGTCGCCTAAATTTTTCCCCTTTAACTGCTGTATAATATCGGTACCGGTTACCAGCCCCGTAACATTTATGGTATCCCCAAAATAATGATTCATGATAGGAATTAGATTACATGCTAAATTATTGCATTTTATTCTTAATTCGTCAAGTAAAGAGTTCAGAAAATTATAAACGCTTGTTCCCGTTACCAGCGTAACGCGGCGGGGTTTGGAAGGAGCCTGAAAATCTTCCAGAGCACTCTCAAATTCCTGCTTCAGATTTGCCATCAGGCCCACTCCGTTTTCCAGCTGATCGAAATCGCCGTAGAATTCGGCCGGCGGAACGGGCCGCCCCGCCTTCAGATAAAATTCGTCCGCGGCGTAGCAGATTCTTTCCCCGAGTTCGACCGTAAAGCGGTCGCCGAATTCCTCGAGAACCCGGACGGCGTCTTCCGCAGAATCTCTGTCGAACGACTCAAGCGGAAACAGCCCTTCCCTGAACCGGGTCAAACCCACCGGTACGGCGGCAATGCTCTGCACCGCGGGATAAAGGTTTCCCAGATCGGTTAAGCTGCGTTTTAATTCTTCTCCGTCATTGATTCCCTTACAGACAACAAGCTGAGTATTCATCTTAATACCCGCCTGTGCAAGCCGGTACAAAATTTGAAGCGATTCCCCGGCGAACCGGTTTCCCATCATTTTTACCCGAAGCTCGGGATTTGTGGTATGAACCGATATGTTCACGGGGCTAATGTGCATCTTTATGATTCTGTCGACATCATGATCGCTCATATTGGTCAGCGTAATGTAATTGCCGAACAAAAAAGAGAGGCGGGAATCATCGTCTTTGAAGTAAAGGGTGCTGCGCATTCCCTTCGGCAGCTGGTCAATAAAGCAAAAAATGCATTTGTTGCGGCAGGAATGCTGCTCGTCCATCAAATAAGTCTCGAATTCCAGCCCGATCGACTCGTATTCCCCTTTTCGGATGGAAACCGTACGGCGATTCCGGTCTCTGTCCGTCAGCAGAAGGGACAGGTTCTTACTCGTCTCGTAAAACCGGTAGTCCAGAACGTCGTCAATCTCATTCCCGTTGATGGAAACAAGTGTTTCCCCGGGCAATATCTTCTTCTTTTCGGCAGGACTGTCCTTATCGACCGATAGAATCTTAACTGACATAATAACTCCTCTGCTGCACAAAGATTTCATAAAAAAATAAGAGAAGGATCGCTCCTTCTCTCCATTTTTGGAAAATCGAACAAAGCTTATGCTTCTTTTTTGATTACTTCCCTGCCGTTGTAGTAACCACAACTGCCACAAACTCTGTGCGGAGTTTTCAACTCGCCACATTTAGGGCATTTCACCAGAGCAGGAGCACTCATCTTCCAAACATTTGAACGTCTTTTATTCTGTCTTGCACTCGACAATTTTCCCTTTGGTACCGCCATCTTCAGCACCTCCTTATAAAACTCGGACTAATCTATTAGTTTTTTAAGAGCCTCCAAACGAGGATCAATCTGATGAAAATCACAATCGCATGTTCCATCATTCAAATTTTTCCCGCAGGAAGGACACAGGCCTTTGCAATCATCACTGCATAAATACTTGTACGGCAACTCAAGCAAAATATCCGCTCGGATCAGCTCGTCCAAATCCAACTGGTAATCGGGAACCTCCACATAGCTGACATCGTCCTCATTTTCCAAAGACAACACCAAAGTATGCCAAAAGGTATAATGATAGCATTTGTCGATCTGCTTTGTGCATCGGTCACACGGAATGGAAAACTCAAACGAAACCTCGGCGTTAAGTTGCGCAAAGCCGTCTTGGCCTTTCACGGTACCCCGAACCTTCACAGGCGAAACAAAAGGATGATAGCCATTGATATCGGTAGATGACAAATCCAACAGGTAGTCAAAGGAACAGCTTTCCTCCCTGTCGGAAAACACCTTTTTCAAATCAAGCAGCATAATTACACCTCAGCGCTACATTAGTTTATTATATAGATTCATCTATGTTTTGTCAATAGAAAATTACAATATATTCATAAAGAAGCTGCCGAAGACGAAACGCCTGCGGCAGCATTATGAAAGAAAGACTTGCCCTTAGCTTTGAATGGAGAAGGAGCGGATTTCCTCCGGCAGCTCCTCTTTACTCGCGGAAACAAGAAGTGAAATCTTAGTATCGGCATGAGTGGAAAGGGCATTCATTTTTTCAGTAAACTGTACGAGGGCTTTCATATCATGCCCAATTATCTTTAAGGTGGAATCAACAAAAATATCCGTCAAGTCATAGTTACCTGCACAAATACCGCTGATAAAACCAACAAGTGCATCCGCACCCTGAATTCCGTATGCATCGCTGTCGATCAGCCTTACCTGATGGGATAAATCGTAGGTCAATTTCAGACCCTTTTCAATGACTACAACATTGCCGTTTGACTTTTTTGCTGCGTCGTTTGCACTTTCGATCAACTTTTTTGTTTTTCCTGAACCTTTTTTGCCAACGATAAGAGTTATCATGAAAACTCCTCCTATATTATATTATTTCCGCAAAAGCGGAGAAAACTCCTACTTTTGCTAGTTCTTTAATCTCGCCTCCAAAGCACTCTTTTCCGATTCATAACCCGGCTTGCCAAGAAGAGCAAACATGTTTTTCTTGTAGCTTTCGACCCCGGGCTGGTTAAAGGGGTTTACGCCGAGCAGGCTTCCGGAAATTGCACAGGCCTTTTCAAAGAAATAGACCATGTAGCCGAGAGTCTCTTCAGAAAAATCGGGCGCACGGAGTACAACGCTGGGGACACCTCCGTCAGCGTGTGCCAGAACAGTTCCCTCAAATGCTTTTTCATTGATATAGGCCATACTCTTTCCCTGCAGAAAGTTCAAGCCGTCAACATTTTCAGGGTCTGTTTCTATAAACAAATCTTTTTTCGCCTTATCGAATAAAACAACCGTCTCAAACAGGGAACGCCTGCCGTCCTGAATGTATTGACCCATGGAATGCAAATCGGTCGAGAAAATAACCGACGCCGGGAAAAGGCCCTTATGATCCTTGCCTTCGCTCTCGCCGAACAGCTGCTTCCACCATTCGCACATCATGGAGTAACAGGGCTCATAGCTGACAAGGACTTCTATCTCCTTTCCCTTGCGGTATAAAAGGTTGCGGGCGGCTACATACTGATAACACGCATTAGAATCAAGGTCCGGATTGTTCAGTTCCTGCTGCGCCTTTGCCGCTCCGGCCATCAGCGCGTCAATATCGGCCCCACTGACCGCGATGGGCAGAAGGCCGACGGCCGTCAGAACGGAGTATCTGCCGCCAACGTCATCCGGAATCACAAAGGTTTCATAGCCTTCCTTTGTCGCAAGCTGCTTCAAGGTGCCGCGCGCTTTGTCGGTGGTGCAGTAAATCCTCCCGCGTGCTTCTTCCTTGCCGTATTTCTCTTCCAAAAACTTGCGGAGCACCCGGAAAGCGATTGCCGGCTCAGTCGTAGTGCCGGATTTGGAAATCATGTTAATGGAAACATTTTTGCCCTCGCAGAGCTCCAGAAGCTCGCTCAGCGCGGAAGAACTGATGCTGTTGCCGGTAAAATAAATATCCGGGGTATTTTTCCTGACCAAGTTATAATTC
>UREO01000219.1 GCA_900546895.1 uncultured Oscillospiraceae bacterium | reverse complement strand
CATGGATGATCCGCAGCCAAATCCGCAAACCGCTAAAATCTTCATATTATCACCTCCTCACTTTGGACTCCCTGTATAACCGTCAATTGAACGGGTACAAACAATAAAAAAATGCCCGCAGGATTTTCAATATCTCCGGAGAAGATCCAGAATCTCCTCCTTGTCCCCCAAACGAAACACCTGCAGATTTTTTCGATCGTTGAGGATATCGGACAGGTTCGCCAGCGCGTCCAGGTGGGACGAAGAATCCACCGTCGCCAGCACCAAAAACACATTCACCGGCTGACCGAGCACATCCACCTCGTCCCTGACAACAAGCAGGGACATGGAAAGACGGTTTACACCGCCTTTCAATTTCGCATGGGGAAGCGCAAAGTACTCGTCCAGTACAATGTACGGCCCAAACCGGTTTACGCTTTCGATCATGGCTTCCACATAGGACGGTTCAATGGAATAGTCCTCTACCAACGGCTGGGCCGCCAGTGTAATCGCTTCCTGCCAATTCTTTACCTGTTGTACAATATGAATTCTGTTTCCATAGATGAGGTCTTTCAGCACAGGATTTTTTTCCTCCTTGTTTTCTTGTGTCTTCTGGTACATCAGCGTGCCCAGATCCCGGCGGAGCTGGTCTTCCTCGAAAATATCAGCGCTTTTGCGAATCACATGAATGAGCAGCTCAATGTCAAACGTATAGGCAAAGCCTGAAAAATCCAGCAATTTGTTCATAATAAGCTGAATATCCATTTTGGTAAGAATCGGATTGACGACCATCACGTTTGAATAGTCCGGAAGTTCTATAGTAGAAATAATATAATCGTAATCGCCGGTATAGCCGGCCAAGCTGCTCATGGCAATGGTATCGACTACCTCCACTGCGGGAATATAATTATAAAGCTGTATTTTCAGCGTCTTTGACACCATCAGGCCGTTAGGGCAAACCAGCAGCACCCTGTTCCTGCGCACCCCGCTGCTCCTGCTTCCGGAAAGATATCCGCCAAAATAGGCCGTGAGAAATCCGATTTCCTCATCACTCATGCTGCTCAGTTCCGGAAATTCTTCCCCGCCCTCCGTTACAACGGAGCGGATAATCTTATAAAGCGCACCGTGCCGCAGGCTGATTTCCTCCAGGCAGGGATTGTTGACTGGAAAATGAAACCGGATACGATAATAAGACGAAAGCAGATGGCGTTTGATGTTGCTTTTAAACTCCTCCTTGGATTCCAGCGTAATCGCGGTTTTGGATTCAAATTTCTCAATCAGCCGGTCGACATATCGTTCGATCCTGCTGTCGTCCACCTGATGGTTCCTGCTGGGAAGAGAAGCAACATAGGCCGCAAGATACTGCCGCTCCTGCGGATCGTCGATCCCGAGCAGCCCGGAAAGGGCCTCGCAGTAAGGAAATTGCTCCGCTTCGGAGAAATCGTCTCCCGTCTGCACAAACCGTCCCTGAGCGATCCTCTGTTTCACAAATGCGAGGAATGCGGAAAGGTTGCCCAAGGAATAATCCGTAAGCTGCAGGTTTTGCTCCCGGTCAAAGTTCACAACAGGCTGTGAAATCTGGTGAATCAGGTCTACATTTTCCTGCATGAGCGACAGGTAAAGCTCCCGTATCTTTATTTCATTACCCAAAATCGAAAAGCGCGGCTTTGTATGAAACAAAAGCCCCTTTTCCTTCAGCAGCAGCTTTACGGCCTCCATATCGCTGATACAGGTGTTTTTGCTGATTCCCATTTCTTCAGCCAGCTTTTCAAGGGTAAAGGGCTGGTCGTCCAGAATTCTTCCCAGAATATAATTTCTTCTGCTGTAGACCGCGTAGGGGTCCAGAGAACCGGCCCCACTGATGAACCTGCGCAGCATGTTGTAGTTGCCGATACAGTTGAATTTCTGTCCGATTCTCCGTATTTTCCCCCAGCTTTTGATCTGTTCATTGATATTTTCAATATCATAGTACAGCGTGCGTTTGGAAATCCCGAACCGGTCCAGAAGCTCCTGCAGGCCCGCTCCGCCATTGTAAAAAATAAAGCTCAGAATGCTGTTCTCTCTGTTTTTCATAATTTTTCTTTCCATAACACAAGTTGCAATTGTGTACCCTTTTTTTCATTATAATTTACTGACAACAAACTACAATACCAAACTATTGCACATCTTTTGCACAAAGGGCCTCCTGACGCATTCATTCTGCGGCAGGAGGCCCTTTTATAATATATTAAGGAAACGGATAATCTCACTGTAACGACGGATATTTTCCGGCCGGAAGCAGCTTACTTTCTTCTCAAATGGATGGCAAAGCCGCCGATCGTCTGTTTAAAGTAAATCGCGATCAGCCCGCCGTTTTCGTCGCGCACCGCCGAACCTTTGTCCAACTCCGCTCCCATGCACTCAAAATGATGGACCGCACGCTCGATATCATTGGCCTGAATGGCAATATGCCCGTTTTCGCCCAGGAACGGACCCTTCACAATTTCAAACATGGTCCCGGCAAAATAAGCGCCCGGGAACTCCATGACCGGAATGGAAAGAAGGCCGGCAAAGCTGTTCGCCACGTTGGACGCGTCCTGAGCATCCTTGGTGTTGACGCCGACATGCAGCAGCTCAAACCCGAAGGCCCTGCGAACGGCTTCCTTGCACAGGCTGACGATCCGGCTGAAATCTCCCGCTTCAATCAAATCTTTCGGCACCATCCAGGAACCGCCGCATGCGGCTACGTTGGAAAGGGAAAGATATTCCTGCACATTGTTTTCATTGATTCCGCCTGTGGGAATAAACCGGAGCCCTTTGTAAGGACCCGTGAACGATTTCAGCGCCTTGATCCCGCCGCTGGCCTCTGCCGGAAAAAACTTCACGGTATTCAGGCCAAAGCGGAGAGCCGCTTCCAGATCGGTCGCACTGGAGCAGCCGGGGATAACCGGAATCTCTTTTTCCAGACACCACTCTACAACGTCGGGGACAAAACCCGGCGTCACGATAAATTTTGCCCCGGCGTCCACAGCGCTTCTTGCCTGCTCCACCGTATGGATGGTACCGGCTCCGACGGTGATTGCCGGCACCTTTTCAGCTATTTCCCGCACTGCCCGCCGTGCGGAATCCGTGCGGAAGGTAATCTCGGCCACGGGAATCCCCCCGGCGCACAGCGCCTTTCCCAAATCTGCGGATTTGGTGTGGTCGTCAATAACAACCACCGGCACCAGAGCGGCGCCCGTGATAATATCCATCAGGTTCTTCATGATCGGTCCCTCTCTTTGTTGTAATCTTTTATTTTGCCTGCATAAAATGCTGCAGTTGCTCCCTGGTTGGCAGTCCTTCATTGTCGCCGCGGGACATGACCTGAATGGCGCCGATCGCGTTTCCGCGGCGCACCGCCTCCCCCAGCGGCAGGTTTTCCATCAACGCGCTGATGATTCCCACGGCAAACCCGTCGCCCGCGCCGACCGTGTCGACCACCTTCTCCACAGGGAATCCTGGAACAAAAAAGCGTCCCTCCGCGCCCGCGGCATAGGCGCCCTTCGGCCCTTGCTTGACCACTACGGTTTTCGCTCCCCGCTTCAGGTAAAATTCGGCGATGGCTTCCGGGTCCCTGCTTCCGGTAAGGATCAGGCCCTCTGAATCGCCGGGAAGAACGATATCGCTTTTTGCCGCGATTTCATTCATGACCCGTACCATTTCCTGCTGACTGGCCCAAAGCTGAGGACGCAGATTCGGATCGAAGGAAACGGTCAGCCCGTTTTCGCGGGCCTTTTCCAGCAAAAACATCGTCGCTTCTCTGGTAGACCGGGAAAGCGCCGGCAGAATTCCGGTAACATGCACCCACTGATAACTTGAAAAATCCACCTGAGCAATATCCTCGACGCTCAGAGTAGACGCCGCGGAATTCTTACGGAAGTAAAAGATATCGGGATCGCCGGAGGAAACCATGGATTTCATCATGAAGCCGGTGCTGTGATCCCCGCTCCAGGAAACCAGATCGGTATTGATCCCGTTGTGTTCCAACGCCTTGACGATCTGTTTCCCGAAAGGGTCCCTCCCCAGTTTTGTAAGATAGCTTGCGGAAAGCTCCAGTCTGGTCATTCCCACCGCAACATTAAATTCGGCCCCCGCAACGGCGCAGGAAAAGCCGGGGATATCCTCCAGCCGGCCCTCGGACTGCGCGATAAACAGCCCCATTGGTTCCCCGATCAGCATAATACCCATCTTAAAATAAAGTCCTTTCTGAAATTCAATGAAAATATTGAACATGATTTGCCCAAACCGCAGCCGGCAGGACATGCAAAATCAAGATGTGGATACTTTGGTATCTTTTTTTGTATAAGCCGGTAAAAACGTCTCGTAAAGCTTCATTGTGTTTTCCAGATGCGTTCGGATCAGGAGCTCCAGTTTTTTGCCCTCTCCCTCTTCCAGACATTCATACATCAGCTTATGCTCCTGATGGGCGGCTTCGTGCCGCTCCATAGGATGTTTGGAGGAAGCATAGACAAGAAAGGAGAAACTCACGCCCATCAGCATATTGTAAAGCTCCGCCAGCTTCTGGTTTTCCGTCAGGCGGATAATGCTTCCGTGATAAATCTGTTCATACTGGTTGGCCGTAACATAATCGTTAGCCTGAACATCCGACATTTTCCTTAACACCTCGCGCATTCTTACCTGAATTTCAGGATGTGCGCGGAAATTTTTTGCCGCCGGTATTGCCGCAAAGGTTTCCATCATGATACGGCAATCCATAATATTGCGTATTTCGTCCATGCTTAACTGTTTCACCACAAAGCCCCGCCGGGGCAGCATGTCCATCAGCCCCTCCGCCACCAAACGGTTCATCGCTTCTTTGACGGGGGTGGGACTGATCGAAAGACTTTCGGCAACTTGATTGACGACAACTTTTTTGCCCGGCTCCATTTCTCCGGACATAATCCGGTCCCTGATCTGGGCGTAAGCCCATTCCAATAAAGAAAGGGGTTGTTTTTCCATACTTGACCTCCTATGGACTGCAGCGCAGAAACTCATCCAAATTATTTCGCATTCCTTTTAGACTGAAACGGCTGTCAGCAGCCTGTCTGAAAACAATAACGATGATTAACAACTTGTTTATTTTATCACAAACAAAACAAAATGTCATTAAAAAACAAAAATATTTTATAAATTAGTTAGTACGACATTCAACAAATATAAAATATTGTATTTAATCTGTCTCTTATACACATCTGACGCTGCCGACGAATTAGTCGGTGTAGATCTCGGT
>UREO01000218.1 GCA_900546895.1 uncultured Oscillospiraceae bacterium | reverse complement strand
ATATTGTATGGTCACTGTTGGTTTACAGCGATATGCGGATTAACAGACGTCCTGAATCGCCTTTACAAAATCCTGCGCCGTTTTCGTAAGATAGGCGAAATCTCCGGCGGCGATGTGCTTGAGAGAGACCAGATTTCCGCCCACGCTGACCCCGCACGCACCCGCGCGCAGAAACAGCGTGGCGTTTGTGAGGTCCACCCCGCCTACGGCTGTAAACGGAATGTGCCCCAGAGGGCCTCTGATCGCTTTTATGTAATCCGGGCCGAGCAGCCCGGCGGGGAAGAGCTTTACAATGTCCGCACCCGCGCGGTAAGCGGCTACCGCTTCCGAAGGGGTGAAGGCACCCGGAATGGAAATCTTTCCGATCGCTTTGGTCCGGCGGATAACCTTTTCGTCCGTGTTGGGGGAAATCATATATTCGGCGCCGGCCTCCGCCGCCGCGTTCACCTGTTCCTCCGTCAGCACGGTTCCGGCTCCCAGAAAAATCCGGTCCTCGAAGGTTTCTTTTACAAGCTTTATGGATCGGATGGTTTCCAGCACGGTTTCACCGCTGGTCTGGTCGATGGCGATTTCCAGGCAGGGGATGCCTCCAGCTCCCAGCGCTCCCGCCGTTTCCACGATCTGCCCGGACTTTACGCCACGGACAATGGCGATGAGCTTTCGTTTCTTGATTTCCTGTAAGATTTGAGCGGTGTCCATATCGGTTCTCCTTTTCGCGGAGATCGGCGTTTATCTGGAAAGGTACCCGCCGTCAATGGGGATTACTGCGCCGGTCACGTAATCGGAGGCCCGGGAAGCCAGAAAAACAACGGTTCCTTTTAAGTCGTCCGGGATGCCCCAGCGCCCGGCGGGAATACGCAGCGTAATTTCATGATTGCGGACCGGGTCGTTGATAATGGCGGTATTCAGAGCGGTATCCATGTAGCCGGGAGCAATGGCGTTCACATTGATTCCCTTTGACGCCCATTCGTTGGAAAACGCTTTGGTGA
The DNA here is from genome assembly GCA_900546895.1 of uncultured Oscillospiraceae bacterium. GTDB lineage: Bacteria > Bacillota > Clostridia > Oscillospirales > Acutalibacteraceae > Caproiciproducens. Next base: position 4,316 of record UREO01000218.1, on the reverse strand, counting down.
GCTGTGCCACCGCCCCTTTTGAAGCGGCGTAAGGCGAGCAGGTGTAACCGCCGAAAAAGCTGAGCATGGAAGCGACGTTGATAATTTTTCCCGTTCCGTTTGGGATCATTGCTTTCGCTGCCAGCTGGCTCATTTCAAATACTGCCGTAATGTTCAATTCAATCAGGCGGTCCCATTTGTCCAGCGGGATTTCTTCCGCAGGGCCGCGGACCTGCATCCCCGCATTATTCACCAGGATGTCAAGGCCGCCGAGCTTCTGGACAGCGCTGCCGAATCCGCGTTTCAGGCCCTCCCGATCCATCAGATCCGCCTGCACTCCGTAAAATGTAAGCCCGTCCGCCGACATGGCAGCGGCGATCTTTTCCGTTTCGTCGATTCTGTCCATAATGGCAACCGCCGCTCCGGCTTCGGCAAGACCCTGTGCAATTTTCTGGCCCAGTCCCGCAGCCGCACCCGTAACAATCGCTTTTTTACCGTGCAGATCAAATAAATCCAAACTGCTTCCTCCTTTATCAGTCGCTTCAACATCGAATGGGTTTTACCCTTTCCCCGGCCTTCAGCCGGGGCTATTTCCGTCAGGTAAAACAGTTTGCTTCGAGAAGGAGCCCCCTTAATTATTGAATACTAACATAGCGCCTAAGGAATTCCAATAATATTCATTTGGTATACCAACAACGCTATCATAGCATGTAGGCCTGTTTATTTCAATACTTTTTAAAAAATTTGTGCAATTATACTGTTTCCATCGGCTAAATTACACAAATCTGACAATTTTTTCAAAATAACTCTTTGACCTTTTTTTATAATTATGATATGATAAATCAAAAGGAATACCACAGATATTCACTTGGTATATGTTTTATGTTATGACTTTGACAGCAGCAAAACAGAGCACAATTTTTCAGACTAAACATGTCAGAATGTAATTCCTACAGCGATTCCATTTCAGTTTGCGTGACAAAACACGTTTCTCCCCCGTCTTCGGCGGGGGAGAAACGCAAACTTGTTGCAGAATCAACTGGAAATGCTGTAAGAGATGGGATTTACTTTTGAAATAAAAAATTAGAAAAACAGGGGATCACAATGAATATCATGCAAATCAATTCAGCAGAACAATCAAAAAAGAAGCAAATTTATGAATATTTAAAACAGGAGATCATTTTCAATCACCTGGAGCCGGGTACCGTGCTGGTTGAAAGACAGATCTGCAATGCGCTGAACGTCAGCCGGACTCCGGTAAGAGAGGCCATCCAGCAGTTGGTTTCCGAAGGCCTGGCCACAAACCTTACCAATAAGGGAAGCGTAGTTTCCACGATCACTTACGAAAATATTGCATGCGTCTATGAGGTTCGCGAATATCTGGAGGGGCTGGCCGCACGGCTGAGCGCACAGCGGATTTCCGAAACCGGGATAAAAGAGCTCCACGACTACCTTCTGGTAATGGAACGGAATCTGGAAGTGAATAATCATAACGATCTTTTCGCTGCGGATTACAATTTTCACGAATGCATTATAAAAAGCGCCAATAACGATATTCTTTTAGCGACCTGGAAAAACCTTCAGAGCCAGGTGCTCCGAATCACCAGACTGATCGATAAAAACGCCGCCGGCATTATGAATTCCCATAAGCTGCACACTCAGATATTTGAATCCATCGAAGGACACGATTGTAATGCCGCGGAGTCTTTTATGCGTGAGCATATCCGGAACAGCAAAATCAATCAGCTGAAATTGTTTGCGCCCAACATTGTGGATTCCACTATTTAATTCTTTCATGCTGACAAGCCGGGGAAATTTGCTTTCTGATTGGCCAGCCCTACGCCGGGGCGATCCGCGGCAGCGGAACTGGCTTCAATCAAACGGAAACGGTCCACAAGCTTTTTAAGCTCCCTTGCCTGTCCGGATAGCTCCTCGCTGGCCGCCGCGCTTTCTTCCGCTGTCGCGGAATTTGTCTGCACGACGTTGGAAATGTTATCAATTCCCCTTTTGATCCGGCCGACCGCATCCGACTGGTAACTGGATGCCTGCGATATTTTCTCAACTGCGTCAAAAACAACATTTGTTGCATTGACCACCTGAAACAGCGATTCCGCCGTCTGATTCGCGATCACGGTTCCGTTTTCAATCTGCTGAACCGACTTTTCTATCAGGGAAGTAATGTTTTTTGCCGCCTCTGCGCTCTTGCCCGCCAGATTTCTCACCTCGTCGGCAACTACGGCAAAGCCCTTTCCCGCGGCGCCTGCCCTTGCGGCCTCGACCGCGGCGTTCAATGCAAGAATATTGGTCTGGAAAGCGATATCGTCAATGACCCGGATGATTTTTCCGATTTGACTCGACGAATTGCTGATCTGCGAGATTGCTTCCATCATTTCGCTCATATGGCGGCTGCTGGAATCAATTTCGCAACGGACTTGGGAAACGTTCTGACCGGCATTCGCGGTGTGTTCGGCATTGCTTTTCACCTGTTCCGAAATTGCAGCGACGGACGACGCCAGCCGTTCCACCTCTTCCGCCTGTTCGGCGGCTCCCTGCGCCATGGACTGAGCGCCGTCGGAGACCTGGTTGGAACCGCTCAACACCTGTTGCGAAGCCTGATTGATTTCGGACAGCGTGTGGTGAAAAGACTGGTCGATGTGAAAGATCGAATTCTGAAGCGCGATAAAGTCCCCTTTATATTCCACAGAGCAGAAAATGTTCAGGTCCCCTTCCGCCATTTTCGCAAGGTTGGCCGATATGTCCGTAATATACATTCGAATGGATTCGATCGTTTCGGAAAAAGAAGCGGCAAGCTGTCCTATTTCATTGCCGGAATCCACGCTGACCTGCACGCTCAGATCACCCTGCGCCAATCTTTGCGCAGCCTCCACCATCTTTTTTACCGGTCTGCCAATGCTGCGTGAGATACGCAGCGCAATGACTGTGGAAATGGCCAGAGAAACAAGAATGCCGGCTAGGATGCTCCCTGTGGTCGCCGCACCCTTTGACGAGAGGTCCGCGGCAATCCGGTTTCCGGACACCGTTTTTTCATTGATCAGCGCGCTGGTCGCGGTCTTAATATTTTCAGACAGCGTCTCCCCCCGGGACTTTAAAAGAGTCTGGGCCTCCCTTGTTTTGTCTTGCTTGGCAAATTCTATCACCTGGCTGCTCACCGTTTTATACTGTTCTAAATTATCTTTAATGTTATGATAATACCCCTTCTCTTTTTCGTTTGTCATCCTTTTTCCCATGTTTGAGAAATAGGCATCCATCTTCTGAATCGAGTCGGAAAGCTGATTCAGATAAATATTCCGAGTACCGGTGTCGGTCGAAGAGATCACGGAATTGATAATGGTTCTGCTGTCGTTGAATTCCGTATTAAAAAGGCCGATATCCCCCTGAGCAAACCCGTAGTTGATCAAAGCGCCGCTGTATCGGGTATTCATATCCGTCATTCTGACAAGCCCTGCTACTCCCGCAGTGCTGGAAATCACTGTTACCAATACAAAGGTCAATATTAATTGATTGCCTATTTTTATATTTTTGAACATGATTGCATCTCTTTTCAGATAATTTTGATGCTGCGAAGCAAGGGTCGATGTCCGCCATCATCGCTGCGGAATAGAACAGATAGAAATAAAAGGCAATTACAAAGATTTATCCTTTCGCTCAAAACAGAAAGGGCCATTGCGGGATTCTCCGGGAACGGCCTTGTTATTCCTGATGAACCGCAAGACGATTGGAGAATACCCGCAATGACCGGAGGAGATGGGTAGGAGATATGTATATGACTAAAGAAAAGGGCATCATGAATGAAGAAACTGAAATGCGGACAGAAAAGCTATTTTCCAATAGCCTCCGTTTTGAAAGCTACGCTTCCTCCAGCAGCCATGTGTGCGCCGGGTCGAAAATACGGTCCGTCCATGGGTCACCGTCAAAATGGCGGATCATCCATACATAATATATAGGATAGCCGGGCGCGTTCACTTGCGGATGGGTCAACCCTCCGGGAATGGCGCAGAAGCTGCCGTCCCTGATTTTGCAGACCTCGTCGCCAATAAAGCACGCGCCGAAGCCCTGCGGTTTTTGAAAGCGGTAGTAGTATACCTCCGGCTGAGGATGATGGTGCGGAGGATAGCTGGACCAACCCCCTTGCGGCACAAGAATTTCGCCTATGACCATATTGGAATAGGGCGCTGTGTGGTAATCGAAAAAAGTGCGGACCGTCCGCTGCGCTTTTCCTTCAAACTGGTCCTGTCCGAAGGTTTCCTCCCCGCAGTTGTCCGGTGTATACAGAACACTTTTAAAGACTTTGTCATTGGGTGTGGACTGTACCAGAA
>UREO01000217.1 GCA_900546895.1 uncultured Oscillospiraceae bacterium | reverse complement strand
TATGTGGAACTGAGCAACGGCAGAAAGGTCCGTATCCTGCGCATCCATATTGAAGAGGATGCTGGAAAGCTGGTCCACCAGCGCGGCAGCACCTATGTGGATTACAACCGCGGCGGTGTACCGCTGATTGAAATCGTTACCGAGCCCGATATCCGCAGCATTGACGAAGCGAAGGAATATCTGGAAAGGCTGCAGCTCGTCATGCGCTTTCTCGGTATTTCGGACTGTAAAATGCAGGAGGGTTCCATGCGGTGCGACGTGAACGTTTCCGTACGTCCGCAGGGAACCGAAGCATTCGGCACAAGGACCGAAATTAAAAATATGAATTCCTTTGCCCACATGGCCAAGGCGATGGAATACGAGGTGAACCGCCAGATCGACCTGCTGCAGAGCGGCGAAAGGGTCGTACAGGAAACCCGCCGCTACAACGAGGAGGACGGCTGCACCGAAAGCATGCGCGGCAAGGAAGACGCCCACGATTACCGCTATTTCCGCGAGCCGGACCTCGTGACCATTCAGGTTTCCGAAGAGACGGTCGCCCAATTAAGGAAAAAACTGCCGGAGCTGCCCCATCAAAGACTGGAGCGCTATCGGGCCGAATTCGGCATTCCAGAAGCCGACGCGCAGCAGCTGATTAAATACCGCCGAATTGCGGAATATTTTGAAGCCGCCATTGACGGCGTTCAGAATCCAAAGGTCGTCGCGAACTGCATGATCGGACAGATGTTCAGCCGTCTGGACGGCGACAGCGCGAAAGAAAGCTTTCAGGTGAACGTAACGCCCGAAAACTTAAACGCGCTTGTGAAGCTGCTGGATGCAGGCAAAATCAAAAGGAACCTTTTGAAGGCGACGCTTGAAAAAATGCTCGACACCGGGAAAGCTCCGGGCGAGCTGATCAGTGAGGCCGATATGGGCGGTGTGGATGCGGATGCTCTTAAATCCGCCTGCGAGCAGGCTATCGCCTCCAATCCCAATGCGGTGTCGGATTACCTCTCCGGCAAGGAAAAGGCGCTCAAGGCCATTCTGGGCTCCGTTATGAAAGCGACACGGGGCCGCGCGGACGCGACGGAAGCGGAAAAGCTCCTGATTCAGCTGATACAGGGTGCCAACACCAAATAATCAAAAAGAAACCATGCATAAAATATGCCTTGATCGGCTTTGCTAATCCGATCAAGGCATTTCATTGTTCTCAGCTCTTCCCTTCCCCGTCATCCGCAGCGGAGTCCTGCGCATCTGTGTATTTCTCATTCACAGTCCCGGAGCAAGCTTCCCTGTCCTGTGCGGGGGATAAGGCGTCTGTCCGAAGGGGTGACTCCCGCAAAGCGTCCGTCCGTTTCTGTCTGGTCCACACAAAAAAGACCAGCATCACGAAAGTCGTAATCAGATCGGCGACCGCCTGCGCATAGTAAATCCCGTTTTCCATCCACAGACGTTCCATCAGGATCAGAATCGGAAGATAGATGACCCCCTGTCTGGAAATACTGAATACAAATCCGGACTTGCTGTATTTGATGCAGAGCAGATATACGATCGCCATCGCCTGAAAGCCATAGGTGAAGAACAAAACGCTTGCCCCGATCATTGCCCGTATGCCCAGCTTGATGACCTCAGGATCCCTGGAGAAAGCGGCAACAATCGGCTGCGCAAACAGAATTTGCAGAGTCGCCAGAATCACGCCGCCTGAAATCGCCCACAGATATGCCTTCCGGGTAGCCTCTTTAATACGGTCAAAATGCCTTGCACCGTAATTATAGGAAATAAAGGTCTGATACCCTCTTGAAAATCCGGTAATGCCAAACGTGGTCATCCCCACCATGCGGTTGGCGATTCCCAGCGCGGCAATGGTGTTGTCGCCATATGGAGCAGCCACAACGTTTGCCGCGCTGATGGACAGGCTCTGAAAAAGGTTGATCGTAAAGATGGGAATCCCCGTTTTGAGAATCGGTTTTATAAACCACGATTGAAATCGGATATTTTTGACGGAAAGAGTCAAGTAGCTTTTCCCTCTCAGATAATACGGCAGCAGAATCGCAACACTGATAAACTGCCCGATGACGTCAGTCACGGCAGCGCCCACAATTCCCATCTTCAGCGGCCAGATAAAGATCGGGTCCAAAATGATGTTTACCACGGAACCCACGATCTGGGACCACGTACTGAGCGCTACCGCACCTTCGGCGCGCACGAGATTCATCAGGCAGATGGACGGAATCTGAAACAGGAAGCCGACAATCAGGATTCCCGTATAATCCATCGCATAAGGCATCACCTCGGCGGAAGCGCCCATTGCCCTGAGAAGCGGCCGCAGAAACAGCAGGACGAACTGAAATCCTACGCTTGCAAGAACACAGTAAAAAAGAGTTGACGAAAGCACGATTTCCGCTTTTTTCTTCTCACCCGCACCGAGCAGCTCGGAAATATATGCCGCCGCCCCGTTTCCAAAGAGCAGCCCGATTCCGGGAATGAACGTGACAAGAGGATAGGCGATGGAAATCGCCCCCATCGCCGCGGTACCCAGCTGCGCCACAAAGAAGCTGTCGATAAAATTGTAAAACCCCGTCATCAGCAGCCCGACGATCGTCGGCATTCCTAAGTACAGCAAAGCGGTATTCACTTTCCCGCTCTCCATCATAGCCATTCTTTTATTCATTAAAAATTATCCCTTCCAAACCGTTTAGCTGCTATACGATTGTGCAAAAAAAATAGCGCTTATAGCACTATTCCCATTTTTTCTGAATTTCCTCTAAAAACTCACAGATTACCGCGCGTTTCTGCCCGTCATAGTTTTGCACTACGTCAAAAACTTTCCCGTCAAGCTCTTTGTGATAACGGCGATGCTCTTCAAAAGCCTTTTGGCCCTTTTGCGTCAGCCGCACAATGATCCTCGCTCTATTACCGGAATCCGCCGCCTTCATCAGATATCCTTTTCCCTCAAGCTTCTTTACCATTTGCGAAACGGCGCCCTTTGTCACCCGAATAGACTTGGCAATATCGGAGATACAGTAGCTTTCGTTGCTTCCGATAAAATCAATCAAATGTATTTCAGCAATAAAAAGCTCATGATCCGTACCAAAGGTGCGGGATCTTCTATCGTATTTATTGAATTGTTCCACGGCATCCAGAAGACACCTTGAAATTTTTTGCGCATCGTATTGCTTTTCCATGTTTTCAATTGTATACCTGCTAAACTCTATTGTCAAGAAGTTTTAAAAATCCAAAAGAGCTAGTAAAAAAGCCAAAAACAGCCCCCCTATTGTAAAGGAGGAGCTAAGCTGCTTCTCTCCGGCAACAGGGAGGGTTCTATCGAAATGTTATGGCTGCCGTTAAAGCAAGCGGATTTTGCCCGTATGCTTCAAAGGCAAAACACGCTCCTGCCCCGCCTACGGCGGGGAAGGAGCGTAACCTTGTTTCAGAATCAACTGAAAATGCTGTTATGCAATTATCTTACGTAGCTGATATCATCGTCACGGCGCTCTTTGGGAGCCGGTGCATTTTCGCTCGGATACCCCACGGTAACGCAGCCGAACGGAATGCAATGATCCGGCAGCTTGAGACGCTTTAGGTTGCGCTCGTCGCGCAGGCCGTCGTTGACCGAACAGATATAGCAGCTTCCAAGCCCGTATGCCTGGGCGGCAAGCATGATATTCATGATCGCGCAGGAACAATCCTCGCGGTTATATTTCGCCGATTCCGGGGCCGACAAAACAATGACGGTGGGAGCGTTGTAGAACGGGACATGGCCCGGAACGAATTTCGCGCCGTTTTCCACAGCGACGGAGACAATATCCGCAAGCAGCTGTTTATTCTGAATCACGGTAAAATGCCTTGCCTGCATCCCCATGGTTGACGGAGCAAATTTTGCCGCGAGTAAAATATCTGTCAGCTCTTCCTCTGAAATCTGCTCAGGCCGATAAGCGCGAATCGCCCGCCTGTCGAGCAAAGCCTCTATGGTATGGTTGAGTATCACTGTGAATTCCTCCTTAATCACTCGTATGCCGTTCGGCACACAATCCATTTTAATATAAATTGTTTCAATTATATCTTACCTTCGATTATTTATCAATCCATTTGTGTTAAATACAAATTAAAAAACTCAAAGATTTATTTTTAAAAAAGGATTGACAAATTCCTGGTTTTTGGTATAATTATTCTTGCTGTTTGAAATATTTTGATGCGGAATTGTGTAAAGGTAGCACGACAGACTCTGACTCTGTTTGTGAGGGTTCGAATCCTTCTTCCGCAGCCATGGCCCCAATTTTGGGGCCGCATTTTCGAGGTGTGGCTCAGCTTGGTAGAGCGCTACGTTCGGGACGTAGAGGCCGCTGGTTCGAATCCAGTCACCTCGACCATAGAAAAAAGGGTCCGCAGACGCGGGCTCTTTTTTCTATGGTGAAGCGATTGGTAAGCAGAGACAGCCGGTACGAGTCAGGAGAAGCGGAGAGCCCTTTTAAGGAACTGAAAAAAACGGAGAGACTCGCGGAACGCGGGTCGAGTTTGCCAACACCCGAATCCAGTCACCTCAACCACGAAGAAGCCCGCATGAATACTGGAAAATCCAGTATTCATGCGGGTTTCTTTATTTGGCTCTATGTGAATAGTTGAGGGAACCAAAAAATTATACATAAAAAGCAAGACTCGCCGGTGGCTACATGGGGCCATCAATTACTTGCCTTTATATGATAGCTTCATTTCCAAGCTAATAATTTTTCTCTTCTTCATCTAATTGCTCTTGTAAGTCAATCAGCCAATCGGGTTTATAATCGCTCTTGTAAATTATTTCACCGTTCCGATATTCTGCAACGTTATCAAACCGGTTCTCATTATCATAAAACTTGACCGCATCACAATAAGGAAGAATTTTTATAAGCGTTTCAAAACGATTATCATATCTGCGAGCGACATCATCAGTTGGAATATCATGACCACCCTTTTCCACCCGATTTTTGATTCTCTTCAAGCTTTCTTCCACCGAGCTTAATCCTACATAGAAAAGGTGGATAGCATAATCCAAATCTTTTGCTCTTTTAATTGTACGCTCTACCATATGTCCGGATAAAGTGGTTTCTTGAGTGAAAGTGATTCCATTCTTCATGAATTTTTCTATCTTAGAAATGGCAATACGGGCGGCTTTGTAATGATCACCCTGATTCTCAAAAGCAATTTTGTCCACATCTATGATATAGCCTAAATCATTACGCTCTGCTTTTAGCACACCGGTCAAGCTTGATTTTCCGGCTCCATTAACGCCGCCAACGATTGTATAGACTTTCACCTTTATCCCTCCTGTCACTTATTACAGTCATTCTACAATAT
>UREO01000216.1 GCA_900546895.1 uncultured Oscillospiraceae bacterium | reverse complement strand
ATATAAACATACTGGCTAAACCAAAAAAGGGACACAATGACGGACAGGAGAAGGATCTGCGGCGTGTCCTTCGTTTTCTTTTCTGCTGCGGTTATCATAATGGGAAGTCCTCTCTGATCTGATGATTTGGCGGTTAGATTGACAGAAAGACGGAATGCTTTTCTCCGCCTTGTTGCTTGACTCTGGGCGCGGCCCCCCTCGCGGCCCGGAACAGATTCCGCCGACTTTTAGTTGAGAGATTGCTACTATTAAATGGAGAAGCAAAAGGCTTTACGTGAACGGTAAGCCTTTTGCTTCTGTGGAGGGAGGAATTGTTACCGGAAGGAACGGGGCAGCGTCCTTCCGGCTTCTGAGCCGGTTCTGTTGCCGGCTATGTACAAAACGGGTTTCGGCTTAGATGGTGCCGTCCCAGGTGCTTACAGTCGTGGATTTGGATTCTTCTTCATCAAACCAGCGGGTGGTGACGACCTTGCTGTCCGTATAGAACCGGTAGCCGTCTTTGCCAAGGCAGTGCAGGTCGCCGAAGAAGGACTTTTTATGCCCGGAGAAGGTGAAATATCCCACGGGTACCGGGATGCCGACATTCACGCCGACCATGCCGCCGTCGGTGTGGCGGACAAACTCTCTGGCGTAATGCCCGTTCTGGGTAAAGATCACGGAGCCGTTCGCAAACGGATTCTCGTTCATAACGGCAAGGCCTTCTTCAAAGGTTTTTACTCTCTTAATGCAGAGCACGGGACCGAAGATTTCTCTTTCACCGACCGTCATGCCGGGTTTTACGTGGTCAAAGATGGTTGGCCCAAGGTAAAATCCTTTTTCAAAGCCTTCTACTTTGACATTCCTGCCGTCAAGCACAAGGGCGGCTCCTTCGTCGATTCCTTTCTGTATCCAACTGGATACAGACTGACGGTGCGCCTCGTTGATCACTGGGCCTAACTTCGTGGTCTTGTCATAGGCAGGCCCTATTTTCATCTTATTGGCCTGTTTCACAATCTCAGCGACCAGCCGGTCGGCGATTCCTTCCTGGACGACGACGACGGGAAGTGCCATGCAGCGCTCGCCGGCGCAGCCGAAAGAGGAGTTAATGATACCGGCCGCGGTTCTTTCAACCGGTGAGTCGTTCAAAACCAAAGCGTGGTTTTTTGCTTCGCAAAGCGCCTGTACCCGTTTTCCGTGTGCGGCCGCAGTGGAATAAATATGCTGGCCGACATCGGTGGAGCCTACAAAAGTAATGGCTTTTACATCGGGGTGGGTCAGAAGAATTTCGGCCTCATGCCGGGAACAGGTGACAATGTTGATGACGCCGTCCGGAAGGCCGGCCTCTTTGTACAGTTCCGCAAACCGGAGGGCGGACTGCGGGGTAAACGTCGCCGCTTTTAAAACGATGGTATTGCCGCACGCAATGCAGATCGGTGTCATCCAGCCCATTGGGATCATGGACGGAAAGTTGAAAGGGATAATACCCGCACACACGCCCAGAGGGATGCGGTACAGAACGGTATCGTAGCCCTTGGAGGCGTCCATCAGGCTTTCGCCCATCATCAGCGAGGGCGCCGAAATTGCCTGTTCGGTACCTTCCTTCGCCTTCAGCACGTCGCCCTGCGCTTCCGACCAGTTCTTTCCGTTTTCCTGCGCGACCAGATAAGTCAGTTCGTCGAGGTGCTCCTCGATCAGCTGCCGCATCTTATAAAGAATCTGCACGCGCTTTACGACCGGAGTAGACGACCAGCCCGGGTAAGCCGCCTTGGCGCTTGCGACCGCTTGCTCCACCTCATCCGGCGTACAGCGAGGCACCTTGGCGATCACCTCGCCGGTACTCGGATCATAGGCGTCACTGTATTTTTCCGTCTTTGACTCGATGAATTCTCCGTTGATATAAGGTCTCAGTTTCTTGACTTCACTCATTCTTTTTCCTCCTTAAAATGATAAACTTATGAGTAAGTTATGAATCTTTTAACCATTATATCTTTGAATAATAAAAAAATCAAGTCAATTTCCAAATAAATATCGAAAATTGTTATTTATATGTGCAAAATAAATTCATTTATTTGTAGAAAGCAAATAAATTTTGAATCAATTTTATCAATCCGTCGAATGCCGCATCATTTGGCAAGAAGAATTCTGCCGCCGGATCCCGTTACAAAGCTGCGAATCTCTTTGGGCGGTTCGGCTTCGGTAATCAGGACGTTTACCTGGCTCAGATCGCAGTAAGTAATCAAAGAAACCGCACCGAATTTACTGCTGTCAGCTAAAAGATAAACCTGCTGGCTGCGCTTTACGGCCATGCGTTTGATATCGGACTCCGAAGGAGAGGAATTGGTCACGCCGTTGGCGATGGAAAACCCGGTCGTGGCCATAAATGCCTTGCTGATATTGTAATTTTGCAGCACCTGTGCGGAGCTGGTGCCGGTAAAGGACAAGGTTTTGCGGTTGAGCGTACCGGAAAGGGAAATGATGTTGATATTGTCGTACGGGATTGCACGCAAAATGATTTCCACGTTGTTGGTAAGGATGGTGATTTTCTTTTTATCCCGTATATAGTCGACAATGTGCAGCGTTGTCGTTCCCGAATCGATGAAGGCGATATCGCCGTCCTCCACCAGTTCGGCCGCGGCTGCAGCGATTTGTTCCTTTGCCGCTGAGTTTGAGATATTTCGCTCCTCAAAGGAGGTCAGCTCCCTTTTGGGAATCGCCGTCACACCGCCGTAAATTTTTTTAATGTCGCTTTCCATCAAAATCTCGTCCAGGTCCCTTCGGAGCGTACTCTTCGAAACCTTGAACTTTTCACAGATCTGGTCGAGTGTCACCGTTTTGTTGTCGTAAATGTAGGCTTTGATTTCTTCAATTCTTTTAGACCGCATCATTTTAACTCCTAATCATATATTATTCGCGGGAAATCATAGAGCAATATATAAAAATGGTTATATTGTTCCTTTATTATATAGAACTTAGTCAAAATTTGCAATTCATAAATTTGTCGAATGCAGAAAGCTTTTGGCGAATTTTTTATTAAAATAACGTTTAATTATAATGTAGAAATATAATCACAAAGTAAGATGCAAATTTATTCTTTTTTGAATTAATTGGTTGTTGATTATTGATAAAGGAATTATTTGAATATTGTAAGTTATTATAAATAAATAAAAATTACCTAAATCTTAGTGAAAATCTATTGAATAATTTGCAGCATAGTGATAACATATCGTCATAACATATTCAAAACATTACAGAGAGAAGGATGAAACATGTCTATCCGTCCTATGAAGGAACTCATTATGGATGCTTCCAGAGAGGATAGGGCAGTCGGAGCCTTCAACGTAGGAAATATGGAAATGCTGATTGGCGCGGTCAAGGCGGCGGAAGAACTGAACACCCCTATTATCCTGCAGATTGCGCAAATCCGGCTGAAACATTCCCCGTTGGATTTGATGGGGCCCATGATGATTCATGCGGCCAGGAATGCGAAAGTGGATATCGCGGTCCATCTGGACCACGGCCTGACAGTGGATACCGTGCAACAGGCGCTCGATCTGGGCTTTACGTCCGTCATGTTTGACGGCTCCAAATACGAGCTGCCTGAAAACATAAAGGTCACCGGACAGGTGATACGGATGGCCGAAGAGTGCGGAGCGTCCACAGAGGCTGAGCTTGGGGTTGTAGGAGGAAGCGAGGACAACAGCGTCAATCATAAAATGGCGTGCACCGATCCGGATGTCGCCCGCGATTTTGTAAAGGAAACAGGGGTGGACGCCCTGGCCGTTGCAATAGGGAATGCACACGGTCACTATGCCACAGAGCCGAAAATCCGTTTTGATATTCTGGAAGAAATCCATCAAAAAGTCGCGGTTCCTCTGGTGCTTCACGGCGGTACGGGAATCAGCCCTCAGGATTTCAGGACCTGTATTCAGCACGGTATCCGCAAAATCAACATTGCCACGGCCAATTTCGACGCTCTGACACGGGGAGCGGAAAAGTATTTCCGAACGGAGGCTCCCTACAATTACTTTGCGCTCAATGAAGCAATGGTTCGGGAAGTATATGGGAACGTAAAAAAACATATCGAAATTTTTAACAACAAAATACCTTTGGAGCAAATTTGATAAAAACGCGCACAGGGAAAGGGACGGCATGATGAAATACATAGAGTTTGACGCAAACAGAAAATTCGACCTTACGCCTTTGGGCAGAATCACGATTGACTTGAATCCGGTTGACTATTATAAAACGCTGGCGGAGAGCACGACCTATAAGAAATATCTGGGCGGTTCTCCCGCAAATATTGCGGTGGGACTTTCGCGGCTGGGGAAGAAATGCGGCTTTTTCGCGCGGGTATCCGACGACCGGTTCGGTGATTATGTGACGGAATATTTCAAAAAAGAGGGAATCGACACTTCCCGGATCCGCCGCTGTGAAAATGGAGAAAAGCTGGGGCTTACCTTTACGGAAATTCTAAGTGAAAAAGAAAGCAGCATTTTAATGTACCGCAACAAAATTGCGGATTTACAGTTAAATGTAAACGATATTGACGAGGAATACATGAAACAGAGCAAGGCGCTTTTGATCTCCGGAACGGCGCTGGCCGAGAGCCCGTCGCGGGAAGCGGCCCTAAAGGCGCTGTTCCTTGCGAAAAAAACCGATACGCCGGTTATTTTTGACATCGATTACCGCGCGTATAACTGGAAGTCAGAGGATGAACTCGGCGTTTACTACGGGATTGCCGCCGGTCAGGCCGATGTGATTTTGGGTTCCAGAGAGGAATACGATCTGACCCAGAGCCTGATCCGGCCCGGCCTTTCGGACAGGGAAACCGCAGCCCTTTGGCACAGCCACTGTGCCAAAATCGTTGTCATCAAGCACGGGAAGGAAGGTTCCACGGCGTACACCTGCGACGGCCAAAGCTATACCGTGAAGCCGTTTCCGATTAAAAAGCTGAAGGGCTTCGGCGGCGGCGACGGTTATGCTTCCGCGTTTCTGTACGGGCTGCTGGAAGGCTGGAAAATCATCGACTGTCTGGAATTCGGCAGCGCGTCTGCGTCCCTGCTCGTCGCCAGCCATTCCTGCGCGGACAGCATGCCGGACGCGAAGACCGTTCGGGATTACATTGCCGACTGCAAGCAAAAATACGGCGAAATGATCGCCAGAGCATAGAGATTACGAAAGGAGTTCGGTTATGGGTACGACCAGAATGACAATGGCACAGGCGCTTGTGCGTTTTTTGGATCGACAGTACGTCAGCGTGGACGGGGCGGAAAATAAATTCGTGGAAGGAGTCATCACGATTTTCGGGCACGGGAATGTGTGCGGGCTTGGGCAGGCGCTGGA
>UREO01000215.1 GCA_900546895.1 uncultured Oscillospiraceae bacterium | reverse complement strand
GCCTTTGCCTGGTCGCCGGAGTAGTTCTGTACGTCTACGACCTTCACGTCAGGAGCGTTCTTTGCAATCCACTCGGTAAAGCCCTTTTCACGGTTGACGCAGCCTTCGATCTCGGAATAGGTAATCACTGCGGCGTTGCCCTTTTTGTTGGCAAGCACATTGTTTACCAGATATTCGGCAGCCAGCTCGCCGCCCTTGTAGTTATCGGTGGAAACGTGGCACACGGTGTTGCCGTCGGACGGAACGTCCATCGTCAGAACCGGGATCTTTGCTTTTTCCGCAAGCTCAACCATGGATTTGCTGCCGGCGGAGTTGGTGGGGCAGAGGATGATCGCGTCGACCTTCTGCGTAATGAAGTCCTGAACCTGACTAAGCTGTTTGCTGGCGTCCTGATTGGCGTCCTGAACAACGAGCTTTACGCCGAGTTCTTTTGCCTTGCTGGTTAACGCTGTTTCAATGTTGTTGTAGAAAACATGTTCTCTGGTCAGAAGGCTGACACCGACGGTGATCTCCTTCTTGGCGCCGTCCGCCGTGGAAGCGGGCGTGCTTGCGGCGGCGCTGCTGGCGTCCGTACCCGGGCCGGAACAGGCAGCAAGAGTGGAAATAAGGGTTGCTGCTGCTAAAACGATACTTAATAATTTGCCAAACCTTTTCATTGTTAATCCTCCTAAAAATTTATGAAAATGGATTTACTCCAAATTCGTCTTTTTAAATATTTTTCAGGCTTTGTTGTCGCACCCGCACACCTGGATTTTGTGCCTTACGATTTCCTCGACCTTTTTTTTGCCCAGTTTCATAAACACCTTGGGGTCATAGACGGTTTCGTCCCTGAGGGCCTCGCGCACGCCTTTGGTCAGTGCGGCGCGCAGCTCCGTCGCGAAATTCACCTTGCAGATGCCCAGCCCGACCGCGCGGCGGACCGCTTCGTCCGGCACGCCGGAAGCCCCGTGGAGCACGATCGGAATACTGATGAGCCCGATGATTTTTTCCAGGCGGCCGAAGTCGAGCTTCGGCTCCCCTTTATAGAAGCCGTGCGCGGTGCCGATGGCGACCGCCAGCGAACGGACGCCCGTCCTTTCGGCGAAGTCTTTCGCCTGCTGCGGGTCGGTATAGATATCCTCACCGGCTTTTACCTCGTGGGTATCCTCCTTGCCGCCGACCCTGCCCAGCTCGCCCTCCACGTCGATGTTCTTTTTTGCCGCGAGGTCGACGACCGCTTTGGTGACGGCGATATTTTCTTCATAGGGAAGCTTGGAACCGTCGATCATGACGGAGGTGTAGCCGGAATCAATTGCCGCGGCGCACCGCTCGTAGCTGTCGCCGTGGTCAAGATGCACGGCCACCGGCATATCCGTCTTTGCCGCTTCCACCGCGACCATTGCGCGCAGCATATCGAAGCCCGCGTAGTTTATTGTTCCCGGCGTCGTCTGTATGATGACGGGGCTCCTCATTTCATCGGCCGTCCGGATGACGGCCTGAGCCATTTCCATGTTTTCGATATTGAACGCGGCAACCGCGTAGCCGCCGCGCCTTGCGTCCAGCAAAAGGTCCCGGGTTGTTACTAATGGCATAATCAAGACTCCTATCTTATCCTATTTCCTCGGTGTGAATCAGCGGAAGCATTTTTTGGAAGCTTTCCAGCGTACACATCTGGGTGCCCTCCAGCGTTAGGGAGCCGTGCGCCACGGCCACGCCGTAACGGAGCATTTCCGCGCAGGAAAGGCCGTGCACAATCGCGTAGCACATACCGGCTACCAGAGAATCCCCGGCGCCCTGCACGCCCTTTACCGGAATGTCCGACCCCGCGCAGAAGTAAGCTTTGTCCTTGGTAATCAGCATCGCGCCGCCCTTGCCCATGGATACGCAGACCATGGCGACGCCCTGACCGATGATTTTCCGGGCAATGCGGATCGCGTCTTCCTTTGACGAAAGCTTTTCGCCGAACGCTTCCTCAAGCTCATCCTTGTTGGGCTTAATCAGGTACGGACCGGCTTTGATTCCTTCCAGAAGCAGCTCGCCGTAAGCGTCGATCACGGTTTTCACGCCGTATTCCCTCGCCTTGTCCGTCAGCGTTTTATAGATATCCTTGGAAACACCCGGCGGTACGCTGCCGTCCAGCACAAGCAGCGCGGTTTTGGGAAGATATTCCTCCACTTTCTTTACTAGGTCCGCAACACAGTCCCCGTTTACGTAATTTCCGCTTTCGTTCAGCTCGCTCATTACACTGGCTTTTCTGTCAAAAATTTTGATATTGGTGCGGAGCTGCCCGTCTACGTTTAAAAAATCATTGCTGATCTTTTCGCTGTTTAAAAAATCTGTCAGAAGCGATCCGCCGTCCTTATAATTGAAGCCCAGGCAGCGCGTTTCTTCCCCTATATTGTTTAGCGCGATGCTGACATTGATTCCCTTGCCGGAAACATCGCACCGGAAATTTTCCACATGATTGGTTCCCCCGTAGGTAAAGCCGTCAACGGTTACGGTTCTGTCGATGCACGGGTTCAGCGTAAGTGTGGTTATCATTCTTTGTACCCACCTTATAATGTTATTGGTTCAAATTAGTCAAATATTTTCTGAAGCCCAGTCCGACATTGCCTGAAAAATGATCCACACAGAAGTTGCTCCGGCGTCCTGAAGGCCGATCGCCTTGGTCCCATAGGATTTTGCTCGGCCGAACCGGGCCACACATTCCCGGGTGTATTCCATCCCTTTTTTCGCGCCCGCCGCGCACAGGACAAGGCCCTCTTTCAGGGAAACGCCCTTTGCCGCGCCTTCTTCCAGACCGGCGGCCGCCGGTTCGAACGCGTCCACCATGGTTTTGTCGCCGACCCGCGCTTTGCCCCTTTGTTTCAGCGCTTCCAGCGCCCGGCGGAAAATTCCGGCCAGCAGGGCAAGGTCGGCCTCTTCATGGGGTTCCTGGCGGGCGACGCCGCTGATGAACATGGTGCCGAAGAGCACGCCCGAAGCGCCGCCCATCGTGTCCAGCAGGGTCATGCCCACTTCCTGGAAAAGAGCTTCCACCGTGGGGAACTCCTTTCCCTCCAGCGCCGTTTTCACGGCCTTGAAGCCGAGCGCCATGCCGAAGCCGTGGTCGCCGTCCCCTATTTTCAGATCGATATCCGTCAAAAAGTCTTCACTTTCCACAACCTTGCGCGCGACCGAAAGGAACATGTCCCGCAGCTGGCGCGTATTCATGGTATTTTCCATACTCTGTCTCCTAAAATTCCGGCGCTTTAGAGCGCGTCCGTATTTATCTGTACTTTTTAAAGAACGGCGAATAGGCGGGCGCGTCGTAATACGGTTTCAGCTCCTCATCCAGCTTCAGGATCGAAATGGAAAACCCGCCGGTCCCCTGCGGCTGGAAAAGCGTATCGATAAAAATATCATGCAGAATGATTCCTTTTTCCCTGAGGCTTTCCACTACCCTGCGGTTGACAATGCTCAGCTCCAGCAGGCTGGTGAAGCCGAACCCGTTCACCATGACGGCAATCTCGTCGCCGCCGGAAATTCCGCTGTCGTCCAGCAGGTATTTCAGCATGGTGTCCGCAATTTCATCCGCGGGCTTCAGTTCCGTGCGCAGGACACCGGGCTCCCCGTTGAAGCCCATGCCGTACTCGATGAAGCCGTCCGGCAGCTCGCACATGGCTTTTCCGCTGGGAAGATAGCCCGGAGAGGTCGTCACGCTGAACGTGAACGTATTGCGGTTCGCTTTCTGAATGACCCGCACCGCGTCGTCCAGCTCCAGTCCGGCGTCGCACGCCGCGCCGGCGACTTTCATCACCATCGCGATTCCCGCCACGCCGCGGCGTTCGCTCTGCTGCTCCCGCTGGGCGCTGGTGATATCGTCCGCGACAAACACGCAGCGCGTACGGATGCCTTCCATTTCGGCAAGCTCGCCGACCAGTTCGAAATTCAGCACGTCGCCCGCGTGATTCGTGCAGAGATAGATAACGCCCTTTTCGTGGCGGACCGCTTTCGTCACATTTAGAATTGCCCGCGCGGGGGGCGCAATATACACATTGCCCAGCGCCGCGCCGTCCGCAAGCCCTTCGCCCACGTAACCGATGATCCACGGCTCGTTCCCGGAACCGCCGCCCGTTACAATGGACACCTTGTCCTTTTTCCGCTTTGTCAGAATGCCCTTCGACTTGGGCAGCGCTTCCAGCAGGTCCGGGCAGGTGGCGATATAGCCTTCAAGCATCTGCTCTATCATCTGTTCTGGCTGGTTGATGATCTTATTCAAAATCCATTGTCCTTTCGCGTTTCATTGTTTTCCTCCGGATTGACCACGACAAGATCGACTCCCGTACCTTCGATCTGGCTTCTCAGCTGCTGGGGAATCCGGCTGTCCGTAATCAGCCGCGTAATATTTTTAATCGGGCTGATCCGCGCCATGGACGTATGCCCGAATTTGGTGGAATCGGAGATCAGGATGGTTTCGCGCGCGGCTCTGAGCACGCACTGTTTGACCTGTGCTTCATAAAGATTCGGGGTTGTAATTCCCGTTTCCACGGTAATACTATTACACCCGATAAACGCTTTATCCATACAGAGGCTGTTAATTGTGTTTTCCGCAAATCCGCCCACACAGGACATGATTTTGTGGCGGACGCTCCCGCCGATAAACACCAGCTCAATGTCGTCGGCGTCCAGAAGCTCAAACGCGATGTTCAGCGCGTTGGTAATCACCACAATATCGCGTTTGGCGCCGTTTTTAATCAGCTTGACAAGCTCCAGCGTGGTGGAACCGGCGTCGATAAAAACGGTGTCCGTGGGGTCGATGTATTCATAGGCTTTTTTTGCGATCGCCCGTTTTTCGCCCGTGTTTTTTTTCTCTTTTTCTTTTTCTTCAAATTCACGAATGGTGGAGATGTTGACCGCGCCCCCGCGGGTACGTCTTAAAAGGCCCTGCTCGTCCAGTTCATTCAGAATTTTGCGCACGGTCACCTCAGAGGTTTCCAGTGCCTGGCTCAGCTCCGGTACGGTTACGACCGGTTTTTCTTGCAGCATGGAAAGGATCAGGTTCTTTTTTTCTACAGCAAGCATAACGCTCTCCCTTTCGTTGTGTTTTAATATTATATCATTAACTTTCAAAAGTCAATATATTTTATTAAAAAATAAATTTATGAAACTTTTTGCTTTTCTTCCTCGAAATCTGTCCGATTTTGCCTGATTTTCTTATAAAATCTGTATTTAGTATATAATATATAGAAATATTAGTCAAAGAAAATTCGTCTGCATCGAATTTTTATTATTTCTTTTGTGTAAATATCTCTTCTCCATGGTTAAAAACGGGGTCGATAGCTTTCGAAATATTACGGTTGTAAAG
>UREO01000214.1 GCA_900546895.1 uncultured Oscillospiraceae bacterium | reverse complement strand
TAATAAAACAGCGTAATCCGGAAATAGTCCGAAAGGTATTCCAGAACATAGCTGCTGCACGGCGCGCAGCAGGCATGAAGCAAAAGGGAGGGTGTTTCGCCGTGCAGCCCGGCAATCGTAGCGTCCAGTTGCTTCTGATAATTGATTTTGACCATGATACCCTCCTTTTCTGTTTTGGAACCTTTCAAGTCCGTAATATGATCAATAAAACCGCAGGGAGAAAATGCAGATTCGCTCATTTACGCTCCCGTGGAACTCCCTCAGTCAGGTCCTGCCCGGTCCGGGCTTCGCCTGCCAGCTCCCTCAAGGAGGGAGCCTAAGACGACCCCTGCCTCCCTCAGTGAGGGAGGTGGCGCGCCCGGCGCGACGGAGGGAGTTTCGGAGCATCCCACTCACGATTTAACGTAAGCTAACAAGAAGCTTAGAGCGGAACTCCCTCAGTCAGGACCTCGCCGGTCCGGGCTGCGCCTGCCAGCTCCCTCAAGGAGGGAGCCTAAGACGACCCCGCCTCCCTCTTTGAGGGAGGTGTCGCGTCCGGCGCGACGGAAGGAGTTTCGGAGCATCAGACTTCGGTTTAACGTAAGCCGGCTGGAAGTACCGCCGTAGGCGCCCGCCGACCGCATGGTCCGCTTCCTGACCGGCAGGTCCGCATGGTCCGCTTTGCTTCATTATAACAGGTTATAGGATTTGCTACAATATTTCCATTATGATAAAAACCAAAAACTTTGCTGTAAATGGAAAACGGCGCTCCGCAAAACCGCGGAGCGTCGGATGATTATTCTTTTGGAAGGATGCTGATCCCCAGCTCGGTAAGCTGTTTTTCGTCCACGTCCGTCGGCGCGCCCGACATCAGTTCGGAGGAAGAGGCGACCTTCGGAAACGCAATCACGTCGCGGATGTTGTCGCATCCGAGCAACAGCATGACCAGACGGTCAAGGCCGAGCGCCATGCCGCCGTGCGGCGGAGCGCCGTAGCGGAACGCGTCGGTCAGGAAGCCGAACCGCTTTTGCGCTTCCTCGGGGGTGAAGCCCAGCGCTTTGAACATGCGCTGCTGCAGTTCGGGGTTGTTGATACGGATGGAACCGCCGCCCAGCTCGTTGCCGTTTAAGACCATGTCGTACGCAATGGCGCAGACATTGCCGGGGTCGCTTTCAAGCTTGTCGATATCCTCCGCGCGCGGCGCGGTGAACGGGTGGTGCATCGCCATAAAGCGGTTTTCTTCCTTGCTGAACTCAAACAGCGGGAAGTCCGTGACCCACAGCAGGCAGGGCTTGCTTTTGTCAATCAGTCCAAACCGCGCGGCAAGCTCGCAGCGCAGCGCGCCAAGGGAAGCATACACGACGGGATCCTCGTCGCTCGCGACGATCAGCAGCACGTCGCCGGTTTCGGCGCCCATGGTTTTGCGCACCGCGGCGGTTTCCTCCGGAGCAAGGAATTTTTCAAAGGAAGAGGTCTCCCCGCCTTCGGTCAGCCTTGTCCACGCGATGCCCTTTGCGCCGTAGGACTTCACCCATTCGGTCAGCTTGTCGATTTCCTTGCGGCTGAGCTTGTCGGCAAGGCCCTTCAGGTTGATGCCGCGCACGCTTCCGCCGCCCTCGACCGCGCCCTTGAACACGCGGAATTCCGTCTGCTTCAAGTCCTCCGTCAGGTCGATCAGCTCAAGGCCGAAGCGCAGGTCGGGCTTGTCGGAACCGAAGCGGCGCATTGCCTCGTGCCAGGTCATGCGGCGGAACGGCGTCTGGATATCGATATCCAGCACCTGCTTGTAGACCTGCTTCATAAAGCCCTCGCCGATCGCCATCACGTCGTCCTGATCCACAAAAGACATTTCCAGGTCGATCTGCGTGAATTCCGGCTGGCGGTCCGCGCGCAGATCCTCGTCGCGGAAGCAGCGGGCAATCTGCATGTAGCGGTCAAAGCCCGAAAGCATCAGAAGCTGCTTGTAAAGCTGAGGCGACTGCGGCAGTGCAAAAAAGTTACCCGGGAATACGCGGGAAGGCACAAGGTAGTCGCGCGCGCCCTCCGGGGTGGATTTAATCAGAACCGGTGTTTCGACCTCAATAAATCCGTTGTTATCGAAATAGTCGTGCGCAACCTTCACGATTTTATGGCGTCCGATGATTTTATTCTGCACGTCGGGACGGCGAAGGTCCAGATAGCGGTATTTTAGCCGAAGATCCTCTTTTACGTTGGAATCCTCCGCAATTTCAAACGGCGGGGTCTCGCTCTTTGCCAGAACACGCAGCTCCCGGACGTCGATCTCGATTTCCCCAGTCGGGATTTCGGTATTTTTGGAAGAACGCTCGCGCACCGTGCCGGTTACCGCCAGAACATATTCCGAGCGGGCGGAAAAGGCCTTGTCAAAAACCGCGCGGTCGGTCGCGTCGTTGAACGCAAGCTGCAAGATGCCCGTGCGGTCGCGCAGGTCGATAAAGATCAGCTGTCCCAGATCGCGCTGGCGCTGTACCCAGCCGCAAACCGTTACGGTTTTGCCGATATCGGCGGCGCGCAGCTCGCCGCAGTAATGAGTCCGTTTCATTCCTGTCATGAATTCTGCCATTCAAATAGCCTCCAATAAGTATATTAAAAGATATGACTCCCTCAGTCACTTCGTCTGCCATCCATCCTCAAGGAGGGAGCCGAAAAGCCGGCCCCTGCCACCCTCTTAAAGGGAATTGTCCCGGTAACACGCCTTGTCGCCAACTAACGCGTAACTGCCTGAGAGCGCCGCCGTAGGCGTGTGCCGACCGCATGGTCCGCGCCCGGCGCGCCGGAGGGAGTACCGCTGCCAGTCCCCTCTATGAGGGGCCATGTATTAAAAATCGATGGAGTCCTCGTCCTTCGTCTGCAGCGTGACAAACTGCTCCACAAAGTCCTTGCTCAAATCAATTTTAGACTTCTCGCCGGTTTTCATGTTCTTGATAACAGCCTTTTTGGTTGCAAGCTCATCGTCGCCCAGTACCAGAGAATATTTCGCGGCGATCTTGTCCGCGTATTTCATCTGCGCTTTCAGCCCGCGGTCGTTGATATCGCACGCGGCGCTGATGGAGTATTCCTGTAAGCTGTGCGCCAGCTGAAACGCTTCCAGCCTTGCCGCGTCGCCGAGCGCCCCAATAAACAGGTCGCAGGTCTCCGGTTCGGGGAATTCGACCTTCTGCGCGTCCAGAATCATCATCAGGCGCTCCATGCCCAGACCGAAGCCCAGCGCGGGCATGGGCTGTCCGCCCATTTCCTCCACCAGCCCGTCGTAGCGCCCGCCGCCGCAGACGGTGCTCTGCGCGCCGAGGTCGTCGGAAACAAACTCAAACACCGTTTTGGTGTAGTAGTCCAGCCCGCGAACAATGGAGGGATTGACGGTATATTCGATATGGATCGCGTCAAGGTAGGTTTTCACGCTTTCAAAGTGCGTGCGGCAGTCGTCGCATAAGTAGTCCAGCATCCGCGGCGCACCGGCGGCGATTTTGGAGCAGACCGGGCTTTTGCAGTCCAGAATCCGCATCGGGTTGCGCTCCAGACGGCCTTGGCAGGTTTCGCAGAGCTGGTCCCTGTAGTCGCTGAAATACGCCCGCAAAGCCTCGTAATATTTCGCGCGGCAGTCGGGGCAGCCGATGGAGTTGATTTCCAGTTTCAGGTTCCGTACGCCGAGCCGGCTGAAAATGCTTTTCGCCGTGCCGATCAGCTCGGCGTCCGCCATAGGGGACTGGGTGCCGAACACCTCGAGGCCGAACTGGTGGAATTCGCGCAGACGGCCCGCCTGCGTATTTTCATAGCGGTAGCAGGAGGTGAAGTAGGAAAGGCGCAGCGGCAGCCCGTCGTTGTACATGCCGTGCTCCAGCATGGCGCGCACCGCGCCCGCGGTCCCCTCCGGCCGGAGGGTGACGGAGCGGCCGCCCTTGTCGTTAAAGGTATACATCTCTTTCTGCACCACATCGGTGGTTTCCCCCACCGAGCGCTGGAAAAGCCGGGTATCTTCAAAAACCGGGGTGCGGATTTCCCCGAAGCCGTGAATTTTGGCCTCGCTGCGCATCACGTCCTCTACGACCTGCCATTTTTCCGTCTGAGCGGGCAGCAAATCTTGCGTCCCTTTTTGTGCCTTGATCAGTTCCATAGCGTTTCTCCTTACCTTAAAATAATCTGTAAAAATGGTTAAAAATGCAAAAAGCCCCCGTCCCAGCCAAAGGGACGAGGGAGAATGATCCTCGCGGTGCCACCCTTTTTCAAGAGCCGAAGCTCTCCTCAAAAAGCCCCGAAACGCGGGGCGGCGTGCCGGCTCGCGGATGTCTTCCCCAAAGCTTTTCTGCAGGCGCGCTTACAGTCCGGGACGCGCCCTCCCTGTGGCCAAGCTTTTGGGTACTCCTTCCGGTCATTGCCGAAATGAAAAATCAGGCTTTCGGATTCAAAATGTTGCGCCAGTCAAGATCACCGCGCTCCAGACCGTGGATCAGGACCTCTGCGGTGGCAATGTTGGTCGCGACGGGAATATTGTGCATGTCGCACAGGCGCAGCAGGTTCATGTCGTTCGGCTCGTGCGGCTTCGGGTTCAGCGGATCGCGGAAAAACAGGAGCAGGTCGACCTCGTTGCAGGCAATGCGCGCGGCAATCTGCTGATCGCCGCCCTGTGAGCCACTCAAAAAACGCTGTATTTCAAGCCCTGTCGCTTCGGAAACCATCTTGCCCGTGGTGCCGGTCGCACAGAGCAGGTGACGGCTCAAAACGCCGCAGTAGGCAATGCAGAATTGAACCATCAGTTCTTTCTTTGCGTCATGGGCGATTAAAGCAATATTCATATTTATTTCCTCCCTATAATCAGGAATATGTAGAATCAAAATTTCTGCAGCGCAGCCAGGGGCACATGTTCGCCCTCCAGCCTTGCGGCAAGCCGGCCGAAAGCCATTGCGCCGGCCGATTTCTGCGGGGCCGGTTCACAGTTGGAAGCGGCGGCCGCCAGAAGCGTGTCCTCCGGGATCACGGCGATGAGCCGCACTCCGGCGGAATCGATCACAGAATCAAGATCCGGGTAAAATCCCTGCGTGTAGAAATTATGCCCGCTGAAACGGTTGATAATCAGCCGCTGCTGTTTTATCCCGGTCTGTTCCAGTAAAAAATGCGCTTTATTTGCATTTCGCACACAAATGGGATCGGGCGTTGTGACAACCAGCGCGCGCTGAGCTGAAGCCGCCGCGCTTGCGAAGCCGCCGCCCACACCCGCGGGGCTGTCGATCAGTACGTGGTCGTAATACCGGGAAAGTACCGATATGAGCTGCTTCATAATATCCGGGCTGATTACATCGTCCTCCCTCGCGGGGGCGGGCAGCAAAAACAGCCTTTCCGAAAAGGGACACGGATAAAC
>UREO01000213.1 GCA_900546895.1 uncultured Oscillospiraceae bacterium | reverse complement strand
ATCTGCGCATGTCTCGTGGGCTCGGAGATGTGTATAAGAGACAGCATATATACTGGGTAAAGTTTTTGATTTCTATTTTTACGTTAGGATTGGAGTCTTAGAACATGAGAAAAACCAAAATCATATGTACTCTCGGCCCTGCGACAGATAATATCGACGTACTGCGGCAGCTGATGCTCGCCGGCATGGATGTCGCCCGACTGAACTTCTCCCATCAAACCTCTGCGGAACAGAAGGTACGCGCGGACGCCGTAAAAAAGCTGCGCAGCGAACTCAAAATTCCCGTCGCTCTTCTGCTTGACACCAAAGGGCCTGAAATCCGTGTCAGGGACTTTAATCAGCCGAAAATCACACTGAAAACCGGGGAAAGCTTTACGCTGACCAGCCGGGATATTGTCGGTGACGAAACCATTGCTTCCATCACTTTCGAGCGTCTTCCGCTGGAGGTTTCCACCGGGGCCAGAATTCTGATCGACGACGGCCTGATTGAACTGAAAGTCCTTTCCTGCACCGAAACCGATATCCACTGCAGCGTCGTCAACGGCGGAACCATTTCGGCCCATAAGGGAATCAATGTACCGGGCATCAATCTTTCCCTTCCGTTTATCAGCGAAAAGGACAAGGAAGATATTGCTTTCGCCGTGCGGGAGGACTTTGACTTTATCGCCGCTTCCTTTACGCGCAGCGCAAAAGACATTATCGAACTGAGAACGGAGCTGGAAAAACATAACTGCCATAAAATCCGCATCATTGCCAAAATTGAAAATTCCGACGGTGTGGAAAATATTGACGATATTATCCGGGTATCGGACGGCATTATGGTCGCCAGAGGCGACCTCGGCGTAGAGATTCCGCTTCAGGAAATCCCCGTTATCCAGAAAAAGCTGATCAAAAAGGCTTACAATTCCGGCCTGCAGGTCATTACAGCGACCCAGATGCTGGATTCCATGATCAAGAATCCGCGTCCGACACGTGCGGAAGCTACCGACGTCGCAAACGCCATTTACGACGGAACCAGCGCCATCATGCTCTCCGGCGAAACCGCCGCGGGGAACTACCCGATTCAGTCTTTGAAAACCATGGCGACCATTGCGGAGCGCACCGAACGCGATATTGATTACAAAGGCCGTTTTGAAAAACGTGATTTTAACGAACAGCCCAACGTTACCTCCGCGATCTCCCATGCAACCTGTACAACCGCCCAGGACCTCGGTGCGGTCGCGATTATGACCGTGACGAAATCCGGCAGAACCGCCCGCATGATTTCCAAGTACCGTCCGGAATGCCCGATCATCAGCGGGACCACCGACGCCACCGTCCAGCGCCAGATGAATCTTTCCTGGGGCGTTGTGCCGATTATGATGGATGAAAAAGATAACACCGACGAGCTGTTCGACCACGTAGTCGATGTTGCCCGCAATCAGGGCCTTGTCAAAAACGGAGACCTCGCGGTGATTACCGCCGGTGTGCCACTCGGCGTTTCCGGCACCACCAATCTTCTGAAGGTCCAGCTGGTCGGCGACGTACTGGTATCCGGCATCGGCGTTACCAAAGGAGCCGTCTGCGGCAACCTGTGCGTCTGTGCCGACGAGGACGAAGCACTGAAAAATTTTAAGGACGGCGATATCCTCGTCATTCCGCAGACCAGCAACAAAATTCTCCGTATCATAAAAAACGCGGCGGGAATCATCACCGAATTCGGCGGAATGAACTCCCACGCGGCAATTGTCGGGCTGACACTGGACAAGCCGGTGATCGTCGCGGCGGAAAACGCGGTGCAGATTTTAAAGAGCGGCACAACGGTCACGCTGGACGCGTCCCGCGGCATTGTGTTCAGCGGAATCGAAAAATGCACGCTGTAAGCCATCCCTTCAGCCTCAAAAAAGCCTGAGATTTTATATTTGAAAGATACAAAAACAGCCTGACCTGTGTTTTCCCCACAGTGTCAGGCTGTTTTTATTCTTATAAGGTCTCAATCGCCCGAGAGATAATCCGCAAAGCTGATTTTCTCAACGGAATCGCTATTTTCATACTCCTCCGGTTTTTTTGGAGAACCCGAGCGGCAGACCGCAAGGATGCCCGCACAGGCCGTCAGCGCCAGCAAGGCGCAAAAAACGGCCGTGCTTTTTCTAAGCGGCGATAAAAGCGGGTTCATGTCAGCCCTCCTGTCCCCGGATAACGGTGTTTTTTCAGCTCGCCTCGTAAAAAGCCTTGATTCCCTTATAGGTCATATAGACGTCCAGTTTCGCTACAATCTCAAACGGAGAATGCATCGAAAGAACCGGAACGCCGACGTCGAGAACATCCACATTCAGATTGGCAATGTATAACGCAACGGTTCCGCCGCCGCCGCCGTCCACCTTGCCCAGCTCGCCGATCTGCCACAGCACGTCGTTCTGCTCAAAAATGTTTCTTACCTCGGCGACGAATTCCGCAGACGCCTCGCTGGAGCCGCTCTTTCCCCTGGAACCGGTGTATTTGGCCATACCGACACCGTCGTTGATATAGCAGGAATTGGTCGGCTCGTACGCACTGGCGTAGTTTGGGTCATACGCGGCCGTCACATCAGCGGAAAGACATTTGGATTTACTCAAAACATGTCTTGCTTCCAGCCCTTCGGCATGAGCCAGATCGGAAATGAAATAGCGCATAAACTGGGAGTTCAGGCCGGTGTTTCCGTCGCTGCCGATTTCCTCTTTGTCGGCCAGAACCGTAAGGATGGTGCTGTCGGGTATTCCGGCCTGCAGAGCGGCCATGAGAGCCGGATAGGCGCAGACCCTGTCGTCGTGGCCGTAAGCGCCGATCATGCTGCGGTCGAAACCGATATCGGAAGCTTTGAACGCCGGTACGAATTCAATATCCGCGGAAACGAAATCCTCCTCGGTCATCCCGTATTTGTCGTGAATCAGTTTCATAATGTTCAGCTTTACCAGATTTTCACCTTCGTCGGCCCGGACAGGACGGCTGCCGGAAACGATGTTCAGGTTTTCGCCCTCGATCGCTTTGGAAAGCTTCTTTTCCATCTGTTCGGCACTGAGGTGCGGAAGCAGATCGGTTATGCAGAACTGCGGTTCGCCCGGCTCCTCGCCGATACGGATTTCCACGGAAACGCCGTCTTTGCGTACGGCAAGGCCGTGCATGGAGAGAGGAATGGCGGTCCACTGATATTTTTTGATTCCGCCGTAATAATGGGATTTAAAGAACGCAATGTCGTCTTTCTCATAAAGCGGATGGGGTTTCAGATCAAGCCTTGGCGAATCGATATGGGCGGCGGCGATACGCACGCCGTTTTTACAGCCGTTTTTGCCGATCACTGCAAGGATCACGGCCTTTCCGCGGTTGTTATAATAAACCTTATCTCCCGCCTGATATTTTTTCTGAGGGTCAAAGGGCACAAATCCGGCCTTTTCAGCCGCCTTCAACGCAAAAGCGGCCACTTCGCGCTCTGTTTTCGCCAGATTCAAAAACTTTTTGTAATCCTCGCAGAAATCATCGGCCTTTTTAACCGTCTCATCCTCCATTTGAAAATAGCCGTTTTTCCGGTTGAGCAAAAGCTCCTCCGTCAGCTTTTTCAATTCGTCTTTTTCATATTTCTTAGCCATCGATTGTTTCTCCTTTGCTGTTAAATTGATATAGTTTTTTATAATTCGCATAATTCTTTAAGACGGCGTCCACATAATTTCTCGTTTCCTCGTAGGGGATGCTGTCAAGCACGGCGCCGTCTTTGGAAATATCCGGATTTTTCAGCCATGTGTTTACCGTACCGATTCCGGCGTTGTACGCGCTCAAGGCGGTCGCCTTCTCGCTGTACCTCTCAAACAGAAGGGCCAGAAGCTTGCAGCCGTAACGAATGCTGATGTCCGGCGCGTAAAGATCCTCTTCCGCGTACTTCGTGTCGCTTTTCAGCTTGGTCTGCACCCACTCAAAGGTATCCGGCGTCATTTGCATCAGGCCGACGGCCCCGGCGTGAGACCGGGCGTTCGGGTCAAAATTGCTCTCCGCCTTGATCACGGAATAAACCAGCGCAGGATCAAGCCGGTTGGCTGTCGCCTCTTTCGCCACAAGCTGTGTATATTGAAGGGGATACGCCCTTTTCATGAAAAAAGTATACCCCCGATTCAAGGCAAAATAACCGATCAGCAACAAAATGACGGCCGCGGCGCAGGCCAGAAGAATTCTTTTAAAATGTTTCATGCATAATCTCCGATAATTTTCTCCAAAAGCTGATTCACTTTTTCTTGGATATCGTCGTCACTCATGGTACCGGTAAGCTGATACCGTGCGCGGGAACTGTAATACGCGTCGTCCTGCTGCGTGCTCATCCGCGCCCTGGCCAGCTCCGGCGTTATGGAATCGCGGTTTACAATGCGGTAAAGCCGGACTTCGGCGGGTGCGGTGACGGCCACAGAGGTTGTGCAAAGCGAATCGGCTCCGCTTTCAAAAAGGAGAGGAACGTCCAGAATAATCGCCTTCGCCGTTTGTTGCCGGTAATCGGCGATTTTGCGGATCATTTCCTCCTTGATCAGCGGATGAGTAATCGCATTCAGCCGCTCTGTGCTTCTTAGATCGGCAAAGGCGCGCTGCGCCAGCAAAGTGCGGTTGAGACAGTTGTCTTCCCCGACAATATCATTCCCGAATTCGGCCTTTAAAGCCGCAAGGCATTTTTCGTCCGCAATGGTTTCGCGGGCAATCCGGTCCGCGTCCACAATCAGACAGCCAGCCCTCTGAAAGGCGGCGGCCACAGTCGATTTTCCAGCGCCTGTCGGGCCGGTCAATCCGATTACCAGATCAGTCAAGATGAAGCACCTCAAATCCAGCCGCGCGGATCAGCCGGTTATAAACGGCAAGACCCACTCCTTCCGGCTCCGGGCAGCGTGCATAAACGGTTTTCGCATGAATTTCGTCAAGACGGCGCAGCGCATCGAAAAGCTCGCGCGCCTGCTCGCCGTAATCGTATTCCCCGCCGTAGCAAACGGTCGGAACCGTCAGCTCCGCGTCCTCCCCGCTGTAGCAGAGGGCCGCGGTACCGTCGCCGTCATGGCTGTTTACATAATTTCTATATGCATCAAACCTGCCGTCAATGATAATTACGTTCGCTTTCGGCGAATAATGCTTATACTTCATGCCGGGAGAAGAAGCGCGAACGCCTTCCTTCAGCGGATGCAGCACCGCGCTGTCCATTTCCACCGTTCCCAGAACACTGCGGAGCTGCTCCAGCGTAATCCCGCCCGGCCTTAACAGGCGCGGGGGATTACAAGCCAAGGTAATGACCGTCGATTCCACCCCGACCCCGCAGGGCCCGCCGTCCACCACCTGTCTCTTATACACATCTCCGAGCCCACGAGACATGCGCAGATCT
>UREO01000212.1 GCA_900546895.1 uncultured Oscillospiraceae bacterium | reverse complement strand
TAAGTAAAGAGGTCCCGCTGCATACTGACGGCGTCCGTTCCCCGCACGTATCCGTTTTTATCAAAGAAGGGCACGCCGCCGGGGTACTGCAGGTCAACGCCGGGAGCAAAATAATTCGGGCTGTATGCGCACAGAGTAATCTCCTGTGTTCCCGCGGCTTTCAGCCTTGCTTCCTCCTCTTCCAGAAGCCTTTGCCCGATCCCCCGGCTCCGGTATTCCGGAAGGACAAAGAAGCTGCTGATCCAGCCCCGCTGCTCCTCCAGTCCCCGCGTCAGATAGGGGTATTTCCTTCTGATTCCCAGGCTGAAGCCGACCACATGTCCGTCAACGACGGCAGCCAAAGCCAGTTCGGGGTCGAAGTTCTCGTCAAGAAGAACCTCCTGAATAAAACGCTCCCTTGTAATCGTATCATAGAACAGGGAAGCATTCCAGCCGGAAACAATCTCGTCGATGTATTCCTGCCGATAAGGGTATATTTCTATTTCAGACATTCTTACTATCTTCCTTTTGTTTTTTGTATTCTTTTTCCGCTGCGAGTTCCTGCTTTTCCATAACTTTGAAGAACGGCAGGAACATAAAGAAAACAATGACCATATTGATCAGGGTAATCACCATGGACTGCAGCTTAAAGCCGCTGCCGATAAAGGACGCAAGCGGAGCAGGCATTGTCCATACAACCATGGACACCATGGGCGGTGTGATTCCCAGAACGCCCAGAATGGCATTCAGGATAAACAGCACGCTGAAGCCCAGTACCCACGGCACGAACATCAGCGGATTGAGCACAACCGGCAGGCCGTACATCACCGGCTCGGCAATGTTGAAAATCGTGCCGGGCAGGGAAAGCTTGCCCAGGACCTTGAAGCGCTCGGCCTTGCTCATGGTGCAGAGCAGCGCAAGCGGGAAAACAGAACAGCGCACGTAGAAGTTGATCCACTGTTCCGTAAACATATACGGAATCGCCTGATGCGCCGCAAAAGCATTGATATTGTCCGTAATCATGGTTGTCCAGATCGGCTGCATGACGGAAGAAACAATGTTGGAACCGTGCAGACCGACAAACCAAAGAATACGGTCGAGGAAGAAGCCTGCAAACTGCGCAACCGGTCCGCTGCCGCCAACCACAAGATAAGCACAGAGCTTGTTGAGCAGAGCCAGAAAATCAAAGCCTGCAAAGCCCTGGCCAAGGATAGCGCAAACAACAACGACCACGGACACCGGAATCATGCTGGTGAAGGCCGCCGCAATCATCGGCGGAACGGCTTCCGGCATCTTGATGGTGATCTTTTTGCCGATCAGGAAACGATATACCTCTATGGCGAGAATGCTGATCAGGATGCCGCCGAAAAGGCTGGGAGAGCCGAGAATATAGGCGGGCCAGTCAAAATTTTCACTGAGCTTTGCAAAGTTGATAAAGCACAGGAACGCCACAAAAGATACGACCGCCGCCGCAATCGGACTGACATCTTTGTCCTTCTTGTGATAATAATCCCCGAGAAAATATCCGTTCAGTACTGCCGTAATCAGAGCGAGCAGATTAATGGTCACGAAAACCACCTGCAGCAGCCACGGCCGGCAGGGCTCCACAACCGCGCTGATCGCGTTTGCGACACCGGGAAGGTTCAATCCGCCGTCTTTTCCGAATAAGCCGCTCAGATTCAGAATCAAGGTTGCCGTCGCTCCCAGAATCATGTATGGCATCAGTGTGACGAACGTGCGTTGAAGAGCCTCCAGATACCGGACCTGTGAAAGTCTCAGCAGCGGCGGCGCCACCTTTTCTTCAATAAGATTTGTCACACGGTCGAGAAGCCCGCTTTTTTTTGTCTGTTCCCCCATAACTGATCTCCTCCTTAAGCGTTTGTTTTTTTCATGTATGTACCTCACGAGAAAAACCGGCCGGTTTTCTAACCATAGTATAGCGGAACCGAAAGACGAAATCAATACATTTACCAGAAGTTTTGGGAAATTTCTTAAAATTCTGCGAGGTTTCCCAAATCTGGCATATTAACGACCGGATTCTCTCAAAATTTTTTCCTTTTGTGCATATTTTATGATATAATACGAAAAAGAGGAGAATGAAAATGAATCCAATTGAACAAATCAAGCTCTGTGAGCCGCAGTTTACGCGTTCCGATCAGAAAATTTCGCAATACGTTCTGGAGCATCTGGATGTGATTGCTTCCTACCCCATTATTGAAATTGCGAATAAAGCCGACGTTTCAAAATCCGCCCTGCTCCGCTTTTGCCAGAAGCTGGGCTATACCGGTTTTTCGGAATTTAAATACGAGGTGTCGAAGCATCTGCTCTCCGGTTCCTTCAAGGATCCGAACGCCGTCAACGGCAGCAGCGATATCGTCAATATTTATCTTTCCTGTATCAGTCATATCCCATCCCATATTTCGGACGGAAAAATTAAGGAACTCTGCAGCCTGATCGTTCATGCAGATAAAATCAAAATATACGGCGTTCATGAAAGCGGGCTTTCGGCCAGCTATTTTGCTTTCCGGCTTGCCTCTCTTGGGATTGACGCGGAAACAATTACGCTGCCGGGAGTTTTTAATGAAAAAGCCAGCTTTTCCGGCGCGCGGGATCTGAATATCTTTATCTCTGTTTCCGGTATGACGGATTGCGTTATCGAGGCAGTGGGCACGTCGTTCCTCCAAAAGGCAAAAACTGCTATGATTACGCAGAACAGCAAAGCAAAATATGCCAACCGGTATGACAGCCTTTTGATTATTCCTTCTTTGGAAACGGATAAAAACAAACTGTTTCTGGACTCTCAGGCCATCTTGTACATTTGCATCGACCTGATTATCAACAAGCTTGCCGAGCATCTATAAAGGAAAACGCGCCTTTTACAGTGCCTGTCGGAACAAAAACAGCCCGGTCAAAAGGCCGGACTGCTCCAGTAGAGGTCATATTACTGCTTATTTTTGCATATGCTTTTCTTAATGACAGGCACTGAATGTCAAAATGTTAGGAGAAGTGTTATGTTTAAAAATAAAAATACAGACGGAACATTCAATCTGTGTGGCGGCAAAATTACAGAACTACGCAAAGAAAAAAATTTATCTCAGCGTGCTTTAGCGGATCGAATGCAGTTAAGAGGTTTGGATTTAAACAAAAATGCAATCCAGCAAATTGAAAGCGGTCAGCGTTTTGTTACGGATATTGAGTTAAAAGCTTTTGCAAACTTCTTTGACATCACTACGGATGAATTGGTTAGCAAATGATATTAATCACACAAATTCGGCCGCAGGCGACCTTTACCCTTTGGAAAAGTCACCGCATCTTTATATGAGAAATCGTCTCTTCTGTTGCCGCAGGCTGCCCTCTTCTTTCTCGGTATCTGCCGGGATTCTTTCGCCACGCAAAAAAACAGTCCAGCCAAAAGGCCGTACTGTTTTTTCTCCGTCTAAGAAAGCGGATCTTCAATAAACCCAATTCCTGCCGCGCCGGGGCCGGAATGCGCCCCCACAACGGCCCCAAGTACACTGTGATAGATGGGACCCGAAAAATTTGTTATTTTTCTGAAATAATGAACGGCATAATCAATATCTTCCTGAAATTCTGCATTTTGAAAAGTAATAATCATTTTATTGATATTGGTAATTCGTGAAACCGCGACGTCCACCATGGTTTTCAAAGAATGCTTTCTTCCTATTACGACCTTCACCGGGTGCACAACGCCACTGATGAATTCACACACTGGTTTGATCTGGACAAGTTTACCGACAAAAACGGCGGCTCCTCCGATTCTTCCGCCTGATTGCATATATTTTAAACTGTTCACTACAAAAAGCGTATTTGTTTTCTCGACGATCTTATGAATCAGATCAATCATTCCCTGAAAGCTTCGACCGCTTTTAATGATTTTAGCAATTGCAATTTCCAACGCAGCTTGTCCGCAGGCGCAAGTATTAGAATCAATTACTTCAATTTGTACGTCTCTGTTTTTTTCCATAAAAAAGTTTTTTGCCATAATAGCGTCCTGAAAGCTGGAGGACAGCTTAGAAGAGATTGTTGTGACAACATAATTTGTAAACCCCTTGGCATGCTCTTCTTCAAATACTGCCAGCCAATCGTTCATATTGGGGGCCGAAGTTTTGGGAAGATCCTCCGGATATTCGTCCATATGCCTATAGAAATCAGCCAGGCTATAATCAAGGTTTTCCCTACAGTAATCGGTGTCTCCAAACTTCAAATAAAAGGGTACTTCTCTAATCTGATTTTGCTCAATAAAATCCCGCGCTAGTCCCCCTGAAGAGTCTGTAATCTGACATATCAATTCATTCATTCCTCTGCACCCTTATAAATTAGTTTGTAAAACCCATCAACGCGTCATGCTCACTTATTTTTTGTATTCTGTAGGAAGGGTCCCCTTATTGATAGTTTCAATTATATTCTTTGCTCTTATACTTTTCAAGTTTATACTGGGTTTTTCTGTATAAAAAACAAAAAGCACCCCGAGAAGCCGTCACTGCCTTATTTTGACGCATCTTCTATCATATTGATTTCCATAAGAGGGCGCAGACGATTTATTTTACAAAAATACTGATAAAACGCAAGTGCCGATTCCTTCTGTTCCGTGTTTTCAAGGAGCTGTGTCATTTCGGACAGTATGTGATTCATGACCGTGCCGGAGCAATACTTAAATGCCGTGCTTCCCCAACGCGGCGTTGCATTTTGATCGAAATACTCCCAAAACAGCAGAACCTTCTCAGGCGGGACGCGCATTTGATATTTCGGGTGTCCTTCGATCAATCCGTCATGAACATCTTTGCCAAAGAAGTCTTCTCTGACCATAAACGCACCTATCATTCGCCGTTCCTGCTCCGGCTGTCTGCTTTGGCGTTCAGTCAGCAGGCACACCGAATTCGGTTTCAGCCTCTCTGCAATTCGCGGTTTCCCTTTTGAATACCCACTTAAGTATCTTCCCGTCGAAACGATACATGTCTTGCAGATCTGTTCCGCATGTTCCGGTATAATATCAAAAGCGGCGTGTGAGTTGGCGGTTATGGAGAAATTGAGCAATTTTTGCCTGCGCTCCTGTTCTGCCTGCTCCGCCTGACGCTGCCGATTTAATTCAGCATCTTTTTCAGCAATTTGTGCTACGATATTCTGCTGGATATTCTTATCTTTCAAGACCAAATACTCTCTGAATGCATCAGGATAAATAAACTTTTTTTCACCTTTAGAGAAGCACACCGTTATTGTATTGGCAGTTAAAGCCGTAACGACACCGCAGCCGAATATCTTATGTCTAATTGCCTGACCGTTAATATCCATTTTTCTCCTTTCTAATGTGAAAAAGAACTTCTCATCCCGACTCGACGACCAGAGATGGAAGCTCTTTTTAAT
>UREO01000211.1 GCA_900546895.1 uncultured Oscillospiraceae bacterium | reverse complement strand
ACCTTCCTCATACAGCTTTTCAATCATGCGGCTCATCTGCTGGCGCGGTGTATGCAGGCTGGCGGCCAGCTCGCTCATCGTCATCGGCCCGTTTGCGCACAGAACGCACAGTGCGTTCAGCTGCAAGCTTGTGAATTTCCCCCTGAAATGATCTTCAAACGGCTTTGTCAGCGCACTGTGGACACAAACCAGAAAATGAATAATATCTTCATCAGTCCGTCCGGATTGATTCGCCATTTCACACACCCTTAGTAAACTTTTCATGATAGTAAACATTTGTTGATATTTTCATAGTATAACTTTTTGGACGCCGGATTTCAACCAAAATTCTGTGAACGTGCTGTTAATTTTGAAAAAAGGGTAAAAAAATACCCTCGCAGCCCTGCGAAGGTATTCTGTCAATAGAACTTCCGTTCAATAGAGCTTCTTCAAAACGGAACCGGAGGTTTTCTGCTTGTTGGCGCTGCTCTCGTCATAGGTCCGTTTGAAATACTCCATATAGATCAGGTCGATCAGGAGCATCTGGCTGATTCTGGCCGACGTGGAACCGCCTTGAAGCGGGCCCTCGTTCGTACCGCACAAGATCACCACATCGGAATACGCGGTCAGCGGCGATTTTGCAAACCGGGTGATACAGACCACCCTTGCACCCGCTTTTTTCGCCTGCTGCGCCACCTGGATGGTGTCCTTTGTGGCACCGGAATACGAAACGACAAACGCCAGGTCCTCCGGGGAAAGGATGGAAGCCGCCATTGCCTGTAAATGCGCGTCGGCGTAATTGTGGACCTTCGGCGTAATCCGGACAAATTTGTCTACTGCGTCCAGAGCGGTCAGCAGAGACGATCCCACGCCGAAAAAATAAATCTGCTTCGCGCCGATCATATAATCAACGGTTAAGGACAGCTCCTGAAAATCCAGCAGCGAATACGTTTCGTTCAGCGCGTTGATATTGGTCTGCAGCACCTTTTTGGCTACGTCCTCAAGGGTGTCCTCCTGTGTGATTCTGCCCGACAGCATCGACGCGATCCGGCTGCTGTCCTCATCCTCCGAGATGCTCAGCGAAAGCAGCATTTTAAACTCCTGATAACCCTGGAGCTGCATGGTTTTGCAGAACCGGAACACGCTGGTGTCCCCCACCCCGCACGCTTCCGCAAGGCCGGTAATGGACAGGAACAAGACCCGTTTCGGGTCCTGAAGAACATAGTCGGCCACCTTTTTTTCGGCCTTTGTAAAAAGGTTGTATCTGGCATTGATTTTTAAAAGAAAGTCACCGCTTGCCATCTTTCCGTCCCCTTCCGCAGCGGTATGGCCGGGCGGATTTTTGGGTTTGTCCGCCGCGGCTTTTCAAGACAGATTTAAGAGAGGATGCCGTCGCGTGCTTCCAGATATTCGTCATAAGTGGAAACCCGGTCAATAACGCCTTCTTCCGTAATTTCGATCACACGGTTCGCAATCGTCTGGACAAACTGGTGGTCGTGGGAAGCAAACAGCACCACGCCTTTAAAGTCCGTCAGGCCGTTGTTCACGGCGGTAATGGATTCCAGGTCCAAATGACTGGTCGGCTGGTCC
This sequence comes from uncultured Oscillospiraceae bacterium, assembly GCA_900546895.1. GTDB lineage: Bacteria > Bacillota > Clostridia > Oscillospirales > Acutalibacteraceae > Caproiciproducens. Next base: position 3,862 of record UREO01000211.1, on the reverse strand, counting down.
ACTACAAGAACATTGGCGCCGAACATCATCATGCGCGAAAGCATGCACCGTACTTTTTCGCCGCCGGAAAGCACGTTCACCGGCTTTAAAACATCCTCGCCGGAAAAGAGCATCTTTCCCAGAAAGCCGCGCAGATACGTTTCCGTCGTATCTTTGGAATACTGCTCCAGCCATTTGAGAATGCTTTCCTCACAGCCGTTGAAATAAGCGGAGTTATCCTGGGGAAAATAGGACCGGCTGATGGAAACGCCCCACTTGAAAGAACCTTCGTCCGGTTCCAGCTCCTCCATCAGGATTTTAAACAGCGTGGTGTTGGCAATTTCATTGGAACCAACAAAGGCAATCTTGTCTCCCTTGTTTACACGGAAGCTGACGTTGTTCAGCACCTTCACGCCGTCAATGGTTTTGGAAAGATTCGTGACCTCAAGAATCTCCTTACCCGGCTCACGGTCCATGGTAAAGCCGACATAGGGATACCGGCGCGAAGACGCGGGCATTTCTTCGACGGAAATTTTCTCGATCAGCTTCTTCCGGGAAGTCGCCTGCTTTGATTTCGACTTGTTGGCGGAAAAACGCTGGATAAAGCTCTGCAGTTCCTTGATTTTGTCCTCCGCCTTCCTGTTCTGGTCGCGCATGACACGCTGCATCAGCTGGCTGGACTCATACCAGAAATCGTAGTTGCCCACATACATTCTGATTTTGTTAAAATCGATGTCTACGATATGGGTACAGACGTTATTTAGGAAATGGCGGTCGTGGGACACCACGATCACCGTTCCCTCATAATCCATCAGAAAGCCTTCCAGCCAAGCGATGGACTTGTTGTCAAGGTCGTTGGTAGGCTCGTCCAGAAGAATGATATCCGGCTGCCCGAACAGCGCGCGGGCCAGCAGGACGCGGACTTTCTCCGTTCCCGTAAGGGTGCCCATTACGGAATCCAGCAGCGCATTGTCCAAGCCAAGCCCCTGCAGAAGCTTCCCCGCTTCGGTTTCGGCCTCCCATCCGTTCAGCTCGGCAAATTCCGCTTCCAGCTCCGCGGCGAGGATTCCGTCTTCGTCGGTAAAGTCCTCTTTCTCGTAAACGGCGTCCTTTTGTTTCATTATTTCGTACAGACGGGCGTTGCCCATCAGGATGGTCTCAAAAACGGTATAGGAGTCGTAGGCGTGGTGGTCCTGCCTGAGTACGGACATCCGCAGACGGGAGTCAATGACAACCTCGCCCTTCGTCGGCTCCAGCTCGCCGGAAAGGATTTTCAGAAAGGTGGATTTTCCCGCGCCGTTCGCCCCGATGACACCGTAGCAGTTCCCGGCAGTAAAAAGCAGATTGACGTGTGTAAACAGATTTTGGCCGTTAAAACCAAGTGCAAGATCGGATACAGTAATCATAGTTCCTCCAATGTGAAAACAAAAAAGTATATATTTTAATATTTTAACATATAACCGCTCAGAAAAATATAGCGGAAATTATGAACTAATCGCAATAACGCTTGTCATTTTTGAGGAACAATGCTACAATATGAAAAATACGAACCGCATTTTCGCGCCAATTAGGAGGTATACCGGTGAAAATACAGGAATCGGGCGAAAATTATCTTGAAACCATACTGATTTTACAGAATAAAAACGGATATGTCCGTTCAATCGACGTTGCCAATCACCTGGATTTTACCAAGGCAAGCGTCAGCCGGGCTATGAGCATCTTAAAAGAGGCAGGCTACCTTACCATGGAACCGAACGGCAATCTTGTCCTTACGGAGCTGGGGCGCTCAAAGGCCGGCTCCGTGTACGAGCGCCACAACCTGATTGCGCAGTTTCTGGAAATGACCCTCGGCGTCAGCAGCGACATCGCGCTGCAGGACTCCTGCCGCATTGAGCATATTATCAGCGAGGAAAGCTTCGACCGCATCAAACAGTATACGCGGGAGCATAGCCGCGACGGAGGTGCCGAATGAATTATTTTACCGCACTGTGCCCGCACTGCAAAAAAGAACTGCAGCTGCCGGAGGACGCAGAAGATATTGTGTGCATGTACTGCGCACAGCCCATTCATGTGAAATCGCTGCTCTCGAAAACCGGGCCGGCAGCGGACGGCGACTATCAACGACTGATGGAAGAAGCCTTTTCCCTCTTAAAGGATGAGAGCTTCCTCGTGAAAAACGGGTTTAAAAACGTCAAGCAGAACATTTATCCCGCCGAGTTTGAAAAATACAACAGCCTGATTTCCCCCGCTTTAAAAGCATACTGCCTTGCTGCGGCTGGCAAGGACGAAGCGCCGGGATTTTTTGCGAACGTCCTCTTTGACCGCTTTCAGAAGAAGATTGAAGAAAGCGGAATCAAAAAGGAAAACGATCCCCGGCTTTTTGAATACCGCTACATGATTGTGGCCTTTACGGTACCCGCGATTCTGGAACAGCACACTCCCTCAGCCGAAGCGCTTGCGGACAGCTTTTTAAAAATCTGGAACGAACATTACCCGAAAAATCCGCTCGGAAAATCAGATTACGATACCATCAGCAGCGGTTTTCGAAAAAAGCTGTGCTTTATCACCACTGCAGTCTGCTCCTCACTCGGCAAGGAAGATGACTGTCCGGAGCTGAACGCTTTCCGCCGCTTCCGCGACGGCTGGCTTTCGGCTGCGCCGCAGGGCAAAGCCAAAATCGGCGAATACTATCTTTTCGCCCCGATAATCGTAAGCAGCATTGACCGGGCGGACAACCGTCAGGCCGTCTACTGGGGGATCTGGAAAAATTACCTGTCCCCCTGTCTGGAATCGCTGGAGGACGGAAACCCGCGGCAATGCGCGGAGCAATATGAAGAAATGATGGCGGCCCTGGAACAAAAATGGCTGAGCTGAGTGACATTGAAAGAACGGGAAAGCAGCAGTGTGTTTGAAAAGCACCCCAATCATTAGACAGTATGACGTACTGAATAACGATTGAGGTGTTTTTTTAATCCTCTTATATGATTAATTCTGCTGCTCAGTCTGCCTCACGGTTTTAAATTCCGCGACCATTTCCTTGAGCAGCTGCGTTTGGCTTAAAAGCTCCTCGCTGGTCGCTGCGCTTTCCTCCGCCGTCGCCGAATTGGACTGTGTAGTGTAGGAAATCTGCTGCATTCCCTCGTTCAGTTCGGTAACTCTTTGGGACTGACTGTTCAACGATTCGGACATTTTAGCAATCAGAGCGTTGATACTGTTGGTCTGCTCCACGATTTTTTCGAACGCGGAGGCAGTCTGCTCGGCGTTGCGCATCCCCTGGGAGACCGATTGAATCGTGGTTTCAATCAATTCAGCCGTACTTTTCGCGGCCTGCGCGCTCCGAGTCGCCAGCTGCCGGACCTCATCGGCCACAACCGAGAATCCTTTCCCGGCTTCTCCGGCATGGGACGCTTCTACCGCGGCGTTCAGCGCCAGAATGTTGGTCTGCAAAGCAACGTCATCGATCATATGGATAATACCCTGAATTTTTTTGGAGGAGGAATCGATGCTTGCCATCGACTGCAGCATTTTCTGCATTTCCTGATTTCCCTGATCGGTTTCCGACAGAGCCGCCTGAGCCGTGTTCTGCATGGAAACGGAATATTCTGCATTTTCCTGGACATGACGGGAGACAAGCTCCAGGGAGTTTGTCAGACGTTCCGTGGTGGAAGCCTGTTCAGAAGAATTTTCAGCCAGATTTTGTCCGCCCAGTGCAACCTGCTCCGAACCGGAACGGACCTGGTCGGTGGCCTGAGCGATTCCGTCCAGCGTGATATTGAGGGATTGGACGATTTGCTCCAGCGAGGTCTGGATAGAGACAAAGTCGCCCGTGTATTGGACCTGTCTCTTATACACATCTGACGCTGCCGACGAATTAGACGGTGTA
>UREO01000210.1 GCA_900546895.1 uncultured Oscillospiraceae bacterium | reverse complement strand
AGCCGTACGCCGTCCTTCATTTTCGCAATGGATTCCGCGTTGATCATGCCCTTTGTGTCCGGCGTCAGCGGAACATGCACCGTGATATAGTCGCAGGAGCTGTAAATTTCGTCGAGCGTGCGGGCGTGCCGGATGGAGCGGGAAAGGCCCCAGGCCGCGTCCACGGAAAGGTAGGGGTCGTAGCCGTAAACCTCCATGCCGAGGCTTCTGGCCGCGTTGGCAACCAGAATGCCGATTGCGCCGAGGCCGACGACGCCGAGTGTTTTTCCCCCGATTTCAGGGCCGACAAACGCGCCCTTTCCTTTTTCGACCAGCTTTCCCACCTCATCGCCCTTGCCCTTGAGCGTTTTGGCCCACTCGATGGCGGGAACGATCCTGCGGGAGGAGAGAAGCAGTCCGGCCAGAACAAGTTCTTTGACCGCGTTTGCGTTTGCGCCGGGCGTGTTGAACACAACAATTCCCTGCTCGCTGCACTTGTCCAGCGGGATATTATTGACGCCCGCGCCCGCCCTTGCAATGGCAAGCAGGCTTTTCGGAAGCTCCATGTCATGCATGGAAGCGGAACGCACCAAAATAGCGTCCGGGTTTTCCACGGCTTCACCGCAGCAGTAGTTTTCATCAAAGCGGTCGGTGCCGACCTCCGAAATCTTATTCAGGCATTTTATCTGATACATATCTGTTCACCTACATTTCGTATTTTGAGAGCTTAAAGCGCTTCACAGGTTGTTCTTTTCAAACTCGCCCATAAACTGAACCAGCTTCTCGACGCCCTCAACAGGCATTGCGTTGTAAATAGAAGCGCGCATTCCGCCGACGGAGCGGTGCCCCTTAATATTGACAAAGTCGCGTGCGGCGGCTTCCTTGACGAATTTTGCGTCCAGCTCGTCGCTGCCGGTAATAAACGGAATATTCATCAGGGAGCGGTCCTTTGCGGCAACAGTCCCCCGGAACAGCTTTGAGCTGTCCAAAAAATCGTAAAGCATTCCCGCTTTTTTCTCATTGATCTTCTTCATTTCTTCCAGCCCGCCGACGGTGTTTTTGATCCAGTCGAGCACCAGCATGCACATATAGATACAGTAGCACGGCGGCGTATTGAACATGGAGCCGTTGTCCGCGTGGGTTTTGTAGTTAAACATGGTCGGGGTAATGTCCATGGCGCGGCCGATCAGGTCCTCGCGGATGATCACCACGGTCAGGCCCGCCGGGGCCATGTTTTTCTGCGCGCCGGCGTAAAGCAGCGCGAATTTGCTCACGTCGATCGGCTCGCTCAGGATACAGGAGGAAATGTCCGCAACGAGGGGAACGTTTCCGGTTTCCGGCAGCTGGTGGAATTTAGTTCCGTAAATGGTATTGTTTAAGCAGATATGAAAATAATCGGCATTCTTTGTAAAGGTTTCCGGATTCAGTTCGGGGATATAGCTGAAGGTTTTATCCTTGGAAGAAGCGATCACGTTGGCTGTGCCGTAGCGGGCCGCTTCCTGATACGCCTTTGTCGCCCACTGGCCGGTCAGGACAAAGTCGGCCTTGTTGCTTTTTGTCATCAGGTTCATCGGGACCATTGCAAATTGGGAGGAAGCACCGCCCTGTAAAAAGAGAACTTTGTAATTGCCGGGAATGTTCATGACTTCACGAAGCAAACTTTCCGCAGAACTGATAATTCCCTCGTAGGTTTTAGATCGATGGGACATTTCCATTACGGATTGCCCACTGCCCTCATAATCCAGCATTTCTGCAGCCGCACGGCGCAGTACAGGTTCAGGCAGCATTGAGGGACCTGCGGAAAAGTTGTAGACACGTTTCATTTTAAGCGCAACCTCCATTTAAAATTTTATGGCGTCCTGCCATTTGGAAGAGATAAGAAATTATGATATCAGGTAGCCGAAAAGGCGAAGCACTTTACGACAGCTTGAGATATAATTAATAATTATATCGCTTTAGTTAGTTGAAGTCAATGATGTGCGAAAATTAAATAAACCCGCGCTGTACCTGGGTTTGAGGGCGGCGGATTCTTTGATTGCCAAACGGACAATTTATGCTATAATATACCTATAAATCGGAAGTAGATACGAAAATTATTGTACATAATATAAATTTTGAGGAGTGGTTTGAATGACGGTAAACGATGTGGTTTTTATTCTGGACGCGGAGATTATTACGGCGGGAGATCTGAACGCGGAAGTGAAAACAGCCTGCGGAAGCGATATGATGAGCGACGTGCTGGCGTTTGTCAAGGACCAGTCGCTGCTTTTGACCGGGCTGAACAATCCCCAGGCCATCCGCACCGCCGAGATGATGGATATGCGCTGCGTGGTTTTTGTCCGCGGAAAACAGCCGACACCGGACATGGTGGCGCTTGCCCGGCAAAAGGATATCACCCTGCTCAAAACACAGCACAGAATGTTTACTGCCTGCGGCCTGCTGTATGCAAACGGGTTGAGTGGGGGCTGTAAAAGTTGAACAACACCCTTTCTTTCGATTACATTGTGCCGGGGGATGATTTCACCCGCGCGGGCGAAGCGTCGAGCGACGTGAAACATAAGCTGAAACAGATCGGGTACGACCCGGACGCCATCCGCCGCGTCGCCATTGCCATGTATGAAGGGGAAATCAACATGGTGATCCACGCGGGGGGCGGGAGGGCGCATGTGGAAATCAGCCCGGAAAAAATAGAGATGATCCTTGCCGATCACGGCCCCGGCATCAGGGACATTGACCTTGCCATGCGCGAGGGCTACTCCACCGCGCCCGACAAGGTCCGCGCGCTGGGCTTCGGTGCCGGTATGGGCATGAGCAATATGAAGAAATGCAGCGATACCATGGAAATTGATACCAAGGTGGGCGAGGGAACCACACTGCGTATGACGGTGCTTGCGAAGAAGAAACAGTGAGGTGGGAATTATGAACCAGTTTTTCCATTCGGTTACGCTGGATAGGGATAAATGCATGGGATGTACCAACTGCATCAAACGCTGCCCGACGGAGGCCATCCGCGTGCGCGGCGGCAAAGCCAGGATTATTTCGGAACGCTGCATCGACTGCGGCGAGTGCATCCGGGTTTGCCCGCACCACGCCAAAAAAGCAAAATCGGACAGTCTCGACATGATTCAGAAGTTCCAATACAAAATTGCCCTGCCCGCGCCGACTCTTTACGGCCAGTTCAACAATCTGGACGACATCGACATCGTTCTGAGCGGATTGAAGGACATCGGGTTCGACGAGGTGTTTGAGGTTTCGCGCAGCGCCGAGCTGGTTTCCGAGGTCACCAGAAGACTGATGCAGGAGGGAAAGCTGGAAAAACCGGTCATCAGCTCCGCCTGCCCCGCTGTGGTCAGGCTCATCCGCGTGCGGTTTCCCGATCTCTGCTCCCATGTGCTCCAGCTCAACTCGCCCATGGAGACGGCCGCGCGTATCGCGAAACGCGCGGCGATGAAAAAGACCGGGCTGCCCCGCAGCCAGATCGGCGCTTTTTTCATTACGCCCTGTCCGGCCAAGGTCACGGCGATCCGAATGCCGATCAGCTGTAAAAAGTCCGAGGTGGACGGCGCGATCGCCATCAGTGAAATCTTTGCGAAGCTTGCCGCCGCGATGGAAAACCTGAAAACCGTGGAGCCCCTCGCCCGATCTGGAATTATCGGCGTCGGCTGGGTTTCCAGCGGGGGAGAGTCCTCCGCGCTGCTCAACGACAAATATCTGGCTGCGGACGGGATCGAAAACGTCATCCGCGTGCTGGAGGAGCTGGAGGATGAAAAAATCCGCGAGCTGAACTTTATCGAGCTGAACGCCTGCTCGGGCGGATGCGTCGGCGGCGTGCTGTGCGTGGAAAACGCCTATGTCGCGAAGGCAAGGCTCCAGCGCCTGCGCCGGTATCTGCCCGTTTCCCAGAACCATATCGGCGGGCGGATTCCGGGCGGTATGAAGTGGCGGAAAAACCTGCTGTTCACCCCCGTGCTGAAGCTTTCCGACGATATGAACGAGGCGCTCAGGATGATGGCGGAAATCGATGAAATCTGTGAGGAGCTGCCCGGTCTGGACTGCGGCTCCTGCGGCGCGCCGACCTGCCGCGCGCTGGCGGAGGATATTGTCCGTGGCTTTGCGAAGAAGAACCAGTGTATTTTCATTATGAGGAAAGAAATCAAAAACGTCGCCGACGCCCTGTCGTCCATGGGAACATTCCCGCTGCTGAGCGACGAGGAGGATAAAAAATCATGACGGTACAAGAGCTTGCGGAAAAGCTTTCACTGAAGATTTTAGCGGGGCGGGAAAGCCTGGACCGGGAGGTAACGGGGGGGTATACCGGCGACCTGCTCAGCTGGGTCATGTCCCGGCTGCCCGAAAACGCCGCGTGGCTCACGGTTATGGGCAACATCAACGCGGTGGCGGTGGCTTCCCTGAAGGACGCCGCCTGTATCGTCCTGACCGATTCCGCCCCGTTTGACGCGGAGGCGCTGGAAAAAGCGCGCCAGCTCGATTTTCCGGTGCTTTTGTCCGAACGGAACAGCTACGAGCTCGGACTGAAAGTCGCAGAGCTTCTCAGATGATACGGATATTTTATGATCTTCATCTCCATTCGTGCCTGTCGCCCTGCGGCAGCGGCGATATGACGCCGAACAACCTTGTAAACATGGCGCTTCTGCTGGGTTACGATATTATCGCGCTAACGGACCACAATTCCTGCCGCAATGTGCCCGCGGCGGTCAGTGCCGGAGCGGCGCGCGGGCTGCCCGTGGTGCCGGGGATGGAGCTTTGCACACAGGAGGAGGCACATGTGATCTGCTTGTTCCCGACAGTGGAGGCGGCGCTTGATTTTGACCGGTATGTGGCGCGGAAAATCCCCGGAATCCGGAACAGGCCGGAAATTTTTGGCTGTCAGACCGTGATGGACGAACAGGATACGGTTATCGGAGAGGAAGAAACCCTTCTGCTCAACGCGGCTTCCGTCAGCGTGAACCATGTGCACAGGCTGGCGCGCGGCTTCGGGGGGACGGCCTTTCCCGCCCATGTTGACAGGAGCGCGTACAGCGTCCTTTCCAGCCTCGGTTCCCTTCCGCCGGAAGCGGATTTTACCGCTGCGGAAATCAGCGCCAAAGGCGACGTGCAGACCCTTCTTCACAGAAATCCCGAGTTGAGAGATTTGATCCTTTTGAAAAATTCGGATGCCCATTATTTGGAAAACATGCCCGATCCGTCAGCGTCGGTGCTGCTTCCCGAAAAGTCGCCGGAATGTCTCATCGCGGCGCTGAACAAAGAAATACAAACAGAATGGGACAGAGGATAACAGCCGAAAGCACGGAAAAGTGCGCGGCTGTTTTTTTAAATATTAACTTAAAATTATTATAATCAGTAATAAATTTTGTGAATTATTGAATAAAAATGATAGATTTTAACATAGGCGTATGCCTGTCTCTTATACACATCTCCGAGCCCACGAGACATGCGCAGA
>UREO01000209.1 GCA_900546895.1 uncultured Oscillospiraceae bacterium | reverse complement strand
CCGTCTAATTCGTCGGCAGCGTCAGATGTGTATAAGAGACAGGGCACTGCGCGCCGGGTTTCAGCGAAGGACGGGCGGACAGACCGCGCGCGCCTGCCCCCCAGCCCCTACAGCGTACCCCGTCTGCGCAGCCCTCCGCTCTCTCGCTGCTCACCTGTTTTTTGCCACGGCGGGCGCGGACGATAAACCGTCAGCCAATGCCGGTTGCCGCGACGCGGTCGGCGGCTTATCCACCCCGCCGCACCGTTCCTTTCCCGGTAAGATTGTTTTCTGTGTTGCCCGGCTTTCCCACTCGCAGAAGCCGCCGCACGCTTACCCCGTAAGCGCCTTAAGGCGCTCTGCCGGAGAGCGGAAAGGGTAGCTCGCTTGTTGCCGTTTCGGTGTTCCCAGTGTAGCGGCGGGAAAGGAAGGGGTCAATATGACCAGCACGGAAGCAAAAATCATTTTGAACGAGCGGCAAAGGATTGCCGCCGCCATCCAGAAAAACCAGCAAAAGCTTGACCGGCAAATTGAAGCCGTCAGTGAGGAATATTTGCGTTACGGTTATCTGTGCCAATGGCTCGCCCTTGAAAAACTCCGCTGCCAAATTCTCCGCGAAAAAGATTACCGCGCCGCCGCCCAAAAGAACTATACGGCGCACCATTTTCCCCGCTTTAACCCCGAAAAATCGCAATAAAAAAGCGCGGGGGTTACCCCCGCGCGATTGAACAAAATTTCTCTTTTATTTTGTATAATTATATCGTTTTTTTATGGGGCAGTCAAGGATTTTCTATTTCTTTCCGTGGTTTCTTTTCCGATACGGTTTTTAACGGAAGGATTCCCCCAATGTCCAACAACGGACCGTCCGTCAGAGAAATCAATTCCACTTTTTTCTGATCGCAGAAGCTTTTCATATCGGAATAATCAGGATGATTTTGGATGCTGCCTGTAAAAGCCAGTTTTCCTTTCCCGATCATTCCGCAGGCGCCTCCAAGAAACCCATATTCGTATCCCTCTAAATTTACATAGCCCGGCGTAATTTTCAGAATATCCATCCTCATTCTTTCCGCCGCTTCCGCTATGGACGGGTCCGCCGTGATTACGGACCGGCTATCGACGATCACCGTGGAGCATTTTGCGTATCCTTGCCTTACGTCCGTTATTTCTATCCGGTTCGCTCTGCAGTACTCATAAATCGTGCCGTCCATGGCCTTCCAGTTGGCTAGTAACCGGTTTCCGACACGGGCACAATTTAAAATAACATCCTGCGGATAAGAATCGGAAATACATTTGTTCGAATAGGATACCTCGAATCCCAATTGTTCCAATCTTATTTTTAAGTCCTCTTCCCCATTTGCCGCAACGATTCGATTGCCGCCCAGGTGGTGCAGCAGCATATCGGCGTGACAGCATACCGGTCTGCTCAAAGCCTTACACGGTTTTACCGGAAGAACCTCCATATTCCGCGCTCTGAGCGCGTCCGTAACTGCTTGATATGTACCGGACACGGCCACAGCAGCCACGTCCGACTCCGGAAGGTTCGGAGTTTGGATAAAACCCATATTTTTACTCCTGTCTGAGCGCGTCGACGGGCTTCAGCCTTGACGCTTTATAAGCCGGATAAACCCCGAAAACAGTGCCGGATGCAAGGGAGAATTCTACCGCAATCATCATGATATCCGCTCTTGTACTCAGTTCTACGCCAAAATATTCGGCGCCGGCCAAGGAAATGACATATCCGGCTGCGATACCGCAGACGCAGCCGATCAGGGATATCAGAACGGCTTCGAACATAAATTCCAGCATGATGGAGCTTTGTTTTGCCCCAATCGCTTTCTTGATTCCGATTTCCCTCGTCCGTTCGTTGACCGAAACCAGCATGACGGTCATGATGCTCAGGCTTGCCACTAATAAGGAAACGGAGCCTACCGCGGAAAGAACCAAAGTAATAATTCCCAGCATATTGGTAAGGCTGTCCTTTTGCTTGGCAAGATTATTGGATATAAACGCATCCGCTGTCCCGTTATCGCGGTTAAGCGTGTCTACGATTGTTTTTCCGATACTCTCTACATTGCCGCCGGATTTCACTTTGACCACAATCTGATCGAAATCGTTTCTTCCGGATGTGGCCTGAATCGTAGTGTAAGGAACATAAACGAATGTGGGGATATAGTTTCCGATAATGTTCTGCAAAAGGCCGCTGCCGGTTTTAATAATTCCGATCACCTTATAATTTTCTTCGACTCCGCCGCTCATAATGGACACTGTTTTTCCGATGATATTGCTTCTCATATAGGTGCTTTTTGAAAAAGCTTCATCTACCAAACATACGTTTGATCCAGTGCTGATATCTTCGGAATTGAACAGCCGGCCGTACAGCAGATTAATGGAAATAATCTGGCTTGCATTGGTGTCTATCCCCCACACCAGAGCTTTGGAACTCAATTTTCTGGCCGAGATATCCGTGCTTTCCACCATCACGGGAGCCGCCTGTTCCACTTCTTCACACCGCTTGATGATACTCAGGTCGTCTTCATTGAGAGAAACCGGGGCGGCGGTATCCGACGAAGAGGAAATAGTAAGACCGCTCAGGCCGAGGCTTTCCAGCTCGTTGCTGAGCGCGTTGGTTCCGCACTGGCTGATATTGCCGATGATCACGACGGAGGCCACACCGATCGCGATTCCCAGGATGGTAAGCACTGTCCTGACCCGTTTTCTGCCCAAATTCTGAAACGCAGATTTCACATAGTCAATCATCGGAGCTCACCGAACTTTCTTTGGGAATGACGTGAGCCCCGTTTGACACGGAATCCGGATTGGCGATGACTTCATCGTTTTCGGACAGGCCGCTGGTTATTTCAAAACCGTCGTCAAATTCCCTGTTGGTCACCACAGGGGTTTTGACGGCTTTCTTTTCTTTTAATTTGAAGACATACTCATTTCCGTTTTTATCGGCTCTGACGGCGTTGTAGGGCGCAATAAGCACATCGGGATTTTCAGATGTAATAATTTTTGCCTTCGCGGTATAACCGGGCTTGATATCGTTCCCCGGTTTTTCGACGCTGACGATTACCTCTACCACCGTTTCCTGTCCTGTCGTAGAAACCATCTGTTTCGCTTCGGCGGAAATGCTTTTGACAGTGCCGGTATACGCCGTGTTTTTAAATCCTACGCCGGTAATAATCGCCTTTTGCCCTTTCTTTATTTCGGAAATCTGCGATTCATTGACCGAAAGCCTTACCTGAAGCATATCGTAGCTATCCGATATGACCGCAACCGGGGTACCGGCTTGTACATAGCCCTGATTGGTAATCGACAGCGACGTAATTTTCCCCTCGTACGGAGAAGTAATCGTTCTGGTCGTAATCTGGCTTTGTCCGTTGTATTGATTGAGAAGGCCTTCGTACGTTCCCCCCAATTCGGAATCGGAAGAACTGGAACTGGAAGCGGAAGAAGGTATCTGAATTTCCATTAAGCGCTGTCCCTGAGTAACTTTGTCCCCCAACTGGACATAAACCTGGCTGACAAAAGCTGCGGACGGCGAGTAGACGTTGTGCATCGAAACCCGCTCTACCCTTCCGCTGCACGTCACAGAATTTTCGACTGTAATTGGGTTTACCTTTACAATACTGACAGGAACAACTGAATTTCGCGAAAAAACGCCCCATGTGAAAACACCTGCAACCATCATAACTGTAAAGGATAATAGCATTACATACTTCTTCATTCTCATTCCCCCATTCCTGTTTATTCTGTGATGGAAGAGGGAAAATATTAGTTCAATTTTAAGTAAAGCAATGAATAATTTTCACGCTTATCCCCCAAAATATAATTGAGGTGAACATAAATGAGCATCATTCAATGTGATGAAGACTGTATTTATCAGCATGACGGCTACTGCAGTCTGGAAATGCCCTCCGCAATTACCAATTATACCGGCGACGGCTGTGTGCACTGCATCAAAGTTACTCCACGGGCTCCTGTCAGCAACCAGATAAAGCCTCAAACGCCTCCCTCACGCCTTTGACACCGATCAGTTGAATGCCGTTTCCTTTGAAGTTGACTTGCTTCAGGCTGTGAAAGGGCAAAATGCATTTTGTAAAGCCCAGCCGGGCAGCCTCGCTGATTCTGGCGTCGACATGAGTAACGGCGCGTATTTCCCCGGCAAGGCCGATCTCGCCGAAAACAATGGCGTCGTCGCTGACGGGGATGTCCTTCAGACTGGACACGAGTGACATGGCTACTGCAAGGTCCGCCGCGGGCTCGTCCAGCCTTAGTCCTCCTACAACATTGACATAGGCGTCCAGATTGGAAAAATAGTATCCCGCCCGTTTTTCAAGCACGGCAAGCAGCAGAGACATTCGGTTGTAATCAAACCCGGTCGACATCCTTCTGGGATTTCCAAAGCCGGTCGTGGTTGCAAGTCCCTGTATTTCTGCCAGAATCGGGCGGGAACCTTCTATTACGCAGGTGACGCAGGTTCCCGATACATTTTTCGGTCTTCCGTCCAACAGAGCGAGCGAAGGGTTGTCCACCTGATGAAGCCCGTTGTCGCCCATGTCAAACACGCCGATTTCATTAGTGGAACCGTACCGGTTCTTTGCGGCCCGCAGAATCCGGTAGGACATTTGACGGTCTCCCTCAAAATAAAGCACTGCGTCGACGATATGCTCCAGTACCTTCGGTCCCGCGATGGCCCCGTCCTTATTGACATGGCCGACAAGAATGGTTGGGATTTCCAGCGCTTTTGCGGTGTGCATCACAGCGTTGGTGCATTCCCTCACCTGTGTGACGCTACCGGGCGACGAATTCAAATCGGTATGATTCATCGTCTGGATGGAATCAATCATTACCAGATCAGGTTTTTGAGCTCTCATTTGCTCTATAACGCATTGAATATCCGTTTCGGTCAAGATATAGAGATTATCGCTTTGAACGCCCAGGCGGGCCGCACGGAGCTTTATTTGCCGTTTCGATTCTTCACCTGATACATATAGGATCTTCAGGGATTGCCCGAGATATTCGCAGATCTGCAGAAGGATTGTCGATTTGCCAATTCCCGGCTCGCCGCTGATCAGGATCAGGGAGCCTTTTACAATCCCGCCGCCGAGCACCCGGTCCAGCTCCGTTAATCCGGTATGGTAGCGGGCTTCCTCTGCGGTGCTGATTTCATTGATGGAAACAGGGATGGTGTTTTTACGTGCCGTACCCACCAAATTTTTTTGGACGACCGGTTCCCTGATTTCTTCTGTCATCGTATTCCACTGTCCGCAGCCGGGACATTTTCCGAACCATTTTGCAGATTCAAATCCGCACTCGGAGCAGATATAAATACTTTTTGATTTGGAAGGCATTTTTTGTTCCTCTTATTTCCTCTGTTTTTTAAATTATAGCCCAACACGTGGGTGAATACAAGACACTACTCCACAGAATGAAGGTAATCCAGCAGTCCGCTGTAGACACAAAATGCCATTTGCTGCTGAT
>UREO01000208.1 GCA_900546895.1 uncultured Oscillospiraceae bacterium | reverse complement strand
GCACTGCCCGACCGTGTTGAAGTACAGGTCGGCGACAATGCGCCCGTCCATTACCCCGCCGCCGGTATCCGCCGCAATGGCGTAACCGTAAACGACCTTGCCGTCCGGGGAGCAGATATAAAGCCTGCTGCCGTAGGGGATGATTTTGGGATTGACCGCGACCAAGCCGAACGCCGCCGCCCGCCCGGTTGAGGTTCTCCCCCCGCCGGTGTAGCCGGTGCATTTTCCGGTAACGTATTTTTTATAGGAAATGGTCTTTCCGTTCTGGTCGGTAATCGTTCCGTCGCCGTTGATCACGGCGGCGCCCGCCGCTTTTTTCTTTGTTCCGACCGCGGTCACCTGATCGACCGGCTGTTCCAGTACGGTGGTGCTGACGACCTCGCTGGCGGCAACCTTTCCTTCCACCAGCTTCTGGCGGGTAACCACGGACTGGCTGCCGGCCTTGCCGGGAGTCTTGACCTTGATCTGGCCTTTATAAAGACCGGCGCTGCTTTCGTTTTTATTCTTGAACGCGACCGGCCGAATGCTGGTAATTTCCTTATAGGTCACCCTTGAGACAGAAATTTGCATTCCCTCGCTGACGGGGGCGTCCTTCTCCACACTGACAATGTCCTCCGCGCCGAGTAAAATTCCGGCTTCCTCAAGCGCCTGGGCGACTGTGCCTTCGCTGGCTAACACGGACTTCGTCTGCCCGTCCGCCGTAATACCGACCGTAAATTTTCTTTTTACCCGGATGTCCGTTTCCTGCGTAACCTTTTCAGTCGGCTTCGGAGTAACCACATCGTTTGCGTTCAGCGTTACCGCCGCCGCAGACAGCGCCTGTGTCACCGTATCGCCGTAGTGCAGCGTAACGGTTTTTACATCGCCGTCCGCGCTGATATCCGTCTGAAATGCAGTTCTTACAGTGATGAAAATTTTCCCGTCCGGGGTCAGTTCGGGGCTGCGCTCAACAATATCGTTTTCGCCGGGCTTAACATTTGCCACGGCAAGAATTTCCTCTGTCCCATCATTGAACAACTGTACGGATCTCTTTTCTCCGTTATAATCGACCACTGCGTTACGCGTTACCGCCGCCACCGTGATGACGGAGCTGACTGTAATCACAATCATCATAGCCAGAGCAACCACTCTTTTCATCGAGTTTTGCAGACAGGCCGTATTTGGTGTAAAAAATCGCATTTGTTCACCCTTTTCCCTGCTTCGGCGGGGTAAATACGGGCCTTGCCCACCACCTTGCCGAGCGTCAGTTTTTAGAGCATCTATCCAATGGCGTAATTATATTCACCTAATGCATAATTGTCAAATTAGCATTGGTCGCAAATTTGTAGATATTGCACAAACGCTTTCCCGCAAATATTCGGAAATTCCGCCTTAATTTTCTGTGTCGGCACAAATACTCCTTTTCTTGCGCTTACAAAGAAAGCCTTTTCTGTGCAAAATGCAAGAAAATCAAAGTTACAAACTTGTTACAAATATTACAGCATTGTTTACACTGTAAAGAATTGGGTTTTTTGGACTCTTTTGCACCGTTTTTCTGAACGGCCGGTTAAAATCAGCGGCTCTGCGCCTGAGTTTCGGCTATTGTAAATAGTGTATCAAATTCTGTCGTTTTTGATACACTTACGGCTTTTCATCAAAAGGCAGTACAATCTTGAAAAACCGGTTTTCGTTTATTATCGCTGAATCGAGCGCCGAAAGGCGCGACGCAGTCACACTATATATAGTATATGAAGGCCGTCCAAAAAGAGCGCGAACTCTGCCGGAAAAATGCTATATATAATGAAAGGAGGCTCCGGTCATCCGGAGCCCACTTTTACCGTACAATCAATCCTAAGTATCTCGACAGGTCGCAGGCCTGTGCCGCAGTGACGATCGCTCCCTGCAGCTCCGGCCCGGAAAGCAGGATTCCCGCAATTTCACAGGTCGTAAAATCAACCCCTTTAAGCGGTGCGTGAAGAAATTCCGACCGGGTCAGATCGCATTTCTGAAACCCGGCCGACTTGAAGGCGCACAGCTGAAAACTCGCGTTTGAAAAGTCGCTTTCCACAAAGCGGCAGCCCTTCATTCTCATCGAGGATAAATTTCCATAGGTACAGATGCATTTTTCTATGGTGACGCTTTCAAAAGACGACTCTGAAAAATTGACGCCCAGCATCTTACAGTTTTCAAACCGCACCCTGCGCAGCAAGCATTTAGAGAAATCGGCATTGGAAAGATCACAGCCGCTGAAAACGGCATCCGCAAAATACAGGCCGCCAAATTCGCTCTCCGCCAGGCGGCAGTTTCCGAAAAAGCAGTCCAGAATGTCGGTGCCGCAAGCCTCCGTGCCGTTTTTCACCGCGTTTCGGAAGCGATAACCTTTCACATCCCGCTCTTCCTCTCGTGCTTGCCGTAGGACTTCTTCCAAAGTTTCCGATTCCGTTAACTGCTCAGAGAGCTTTGGTTCTTCCGTTTTTATCATTTTATTTTCTTCACTCCTGTGAATTTTTTGCGCCGGCAATATTCATTTGCTCCGTTCCCCAGGCGGCCAGCTCGTTCAGCGCCGGCATCAGGCTTTCTCCCGACCGGCTCAGGGAATATTCCACATGCGGCGGGATTTCCATGTACTGGACCCGTCGTACCAGCCCGTTTTCTTCCAGCTCTTTCAGGGACTGCGACAGCATCATGTTGGTGATTCCACAAACGCACCGTTTCAGTTCATTGTACCTTAAAACGCCCTTACAGCTAAGCGCCCACAGAATCGGAAGCTTCCATTTCCCGCCGATCAGCCGCAGAGCATACGTGACCGGGCATTTCGCGATTTCTTCTTCGCGTTCCACTGCATTTTCCCCTATACTCATAAAATCCTTCCTTAGTCATAAAAATCTGCATACTTGTATTTTTCATTCCTTATTTTATAATAATATCATAAACAAATAAGAAGGAGCAATGATTATGGACGAAGTTCTTCAATTTTTAACCGAAAATTCTACCTTTTACCTTGCCACGGTGGAAGGCAACGTTCCCAAGGTCCGTCCTTTTGGGTTCATCATGAAATACGACGGAAAGCTCTGCTTCTGCACCAACAACGGAAAAAATGTGTATAAGCAGATGAAAGCAAACCCCCATATCGAGATCTGTACGACCGGAAAATCCGGCGATTGGCTGCGTCTGAAGGGAAAGGCGGTTTTCTGCACCAGCAAAGAAAGCAAACAGGCCGCGCTGGCGGCGGCTCCCTACCTTTCCAATATGTACCGGGTAGACGACGGCATTTTTGAGATTTTTTCCATCGACGAAGCGGAAGCCGTTTTCAGTAATATGAAGGGCGAATCCAGAACCGTCCGGCTTTAACAGTAACCGGATGGGTCCTATTACAACCGAGCTGTAATCATAATGGCAAGGGGCCGTTGCAAAATGAATTCCCGATAGCAATTGCACCAATCAATCGTTTGAAACGTAAAAAATACGTCTTGATACGACTTTAAAAGCCCGATCAAGACGTATTTTTTGTGCACTGTTTTTCGTTGAGGTCGTTTTGCAACAGCCCCTTTTGATTTGACGGGTCCGAAAAGCCCTGAAACAGAGAAACCCGCACGGATACACACCGTGCGGGTAAAATTGAAGAAATTATCTCTTTGAGAACTGGGGTGCGCGGCGGGCTGCTTTCAAGCCGTACTTCTTGCGCTCCTTCATTCTCGGATCACGGGTCAGGAACCCGGCCTTCTTCAGAGTGGAACGCAGATTCTCGGAATCATACTGGAGCAGCGCTCTGGCAATTCCGTGGCGGATTGCGCCGGCCTGTCCGGTTACGCCGCCGCCTGCTACGCGGCAAACAACGTCGAATTTCTCATTTGTATTGGTAAGAACCAACGGCTGACGGACAATCAGTTTAAGGGTGTCAAGCCCGAAATAATCATCGATGGTTCTGTCGTTGATGGTCACTTTACCGGTGCCTTGATAAACTCTTACGCGGGCAACGGAGCTTTTTCTTCTGCCGGTTCCATAGAAATATGGTGCTTTCTCGTACATATTAATCCTCCTCCCTTACAGTTCCCAGATCTGCGGCTTCTGAGCGGCGTGAATATGTTCCTCGCCGTCAAACAAACGAAGTCTGGCCATAGCGGCACGTCCGATCGTGGTGCTGGGAATCATGCCTTTTACGGCAAGCTCCATCGCTTTGCTGGGCTTTTCACTCATAAGGGTGTCGTATCTGACAGCCTTTAAATGTCCGATATAACCGGTGTGGTGATAATAAAATTTCTTTTCCAGTTTGTTCCCGGTCAGCACGGCGTCTTTGCAGTTAATAATGATCACATGGTCGCCGCAGTCAACGTGCGGAGCAAACGTTACTTTGTGTTTTCCGCGAAGCAGGACGGCGGCCTGTTGGGCAACGCGGCCAAGCGGTTTGCCTGCTGCGTCGAGCACATACCACTTGCGCTCAACTTCGCCGGCCTTCGGCATATAGGTGGACATAGCTTATACCTCCTGAATTTTATCTGAAAATATCACAAAACCCCGCCCTTTTGGCAGGGCTGCCTTTCTTAAAAAAGCGCACCGAAAAACGGCGCAAAGGAATTGCATGTATGATACTACCACAGGAAGGCCGCCGTGTCAAGAGAAAAGTACGATTATTTTGATTTAGTTAATGGTTTTCTCCAATTTTCACCCGTTTTTGGCTTGTTTCTCGTTGTCACTCCCCCGTCATTTCACTTTTTAGAGACCCTTTCTTTTCTATTGTCAACCTTAAAATAAAATACAGGTTGACAATCTAGTGAATTTTGCCTATACTGGAAATAAATTCTATTGATACGGGAGATGCTTATGAAAACAAAACAGCTGACTTTAACCGCATTGTTTACCGCGCTTACCATCCTTTTCGCGCAGCTGATCCTTCCGCTGTCCTTCACCCCGGTTCCGCTGTCGCTTTCCCTTCTGCCGGTCTATCTTTCCGGAGCGATTTTGCCGAAACGGTATGCCGTATACTCCCAGCTGGTCTATCTTCTGGTCGGCGCCGTTGGCCTACCGGTATTCGCCGGATTCAAAGGCGGTCCGGGCGTGCTTTTCGGGCCAACGGGCGGATTCCTCATCGCCTATCCGCTGATGGCCTTTCTGACCGCGTGGATTCTGGAGCTTCTTAAGAGAAAGACGCTCGCCTCCTGCGTCCCGGCCATGCTCGCCGCCCTTGCCGTGTGCTATCTGTGCGGTTCCCTGTTCTATGCGTTCGTAGGGCACGTCAGCTGGCTCAAATCCCTCTCCGCCACGGTTTTCCCGTTCGTCCTTTTCGATCTGATCAAGGTCGCCGCTTCTGTTTTACTCGCCCCGGCAATCAACAAATCGTTGACAAAGGCAAATCTAATACCGACCGTATAATCGTTTGGACCTGCGTTCGGGAAGCGCCTGCGGCGACGCTTCCAGCTGGCTTACGTTAAATCGTGAGAGGGATGCTCCAAAACTCCCTCCGTCGCGCCGAGCGCGGACCATGCGGTCGGCAAGCGCCTGCGGCGATGCTTCCAGCTGGCTTACGTT
>UREO01000207.1 GCA_900546895.1 uncultured Oscillospiraceae bacterium | reverse complement strand
TCTCAACTGTCAGAATTTTTTGCATCAATTTTTCTCCTTTTCAAATTGTATTAACAGTATAATACAATTTTGCGGAACAAACCATTGATTCCCCTTACGGAAGGCTTACAGTTTTGTAAGCTTAAAAAATCATTCAAACATGTTGCTTCTTGGGAAAACGATGGAAACCAGCGTCCCCTTTCCCTCGGTGGAAGCAATCGAGATGCCGAGGTTCAGCTTACTACAAAGCTTTTTACAAAGATACAGCCCGATCCCGGTCGATTTTGCGGCGGTTCTGCCGTTTTCGCCGGTAAAGCCCTTTTCAAACACCCTGCCCAGGTCCTTTTTCGAAATTCCGATCCCGTTGTCCGAAATCATCAGCGTAACGCTGTTCGGATTTTGAAGCCCGTAAATTTTGATTTCCGGCTCCCTGCTCCGGTACTTAACGGAGTTCATCAAAATCTGGCCGATAATAAAATCCGTCCACTTCCCGTCGGTAAACACCGTTTTGTCCAGCGCGGAGGTTTCCACATGGGTCCTGCTCTCGATCAGCGCGGCGGAATTCTTTTTGAGCGCCGAACCGACCAACGCTTTCAGCGTGGTGCTTTTGATGACGTAATCCTTTTCCACATGGTTGCTTCTGGAATAGAAAAGCGCCTGTTCCACATAATTCTCTATTTTTGACAGTTCCTCATTCAAGCTGAGCGTAACCTCGTTTTTGTTGTTTTCAATCATCAGCCTGCTGGAAGAAATCGGCGTTTTGACCTCATGCACCCATGTCTCAATATATTCCCGGTATTCGAGGGAAGCGCGGCGATACCCGGCGATTTCGTCGTTCATCGCCTTGCCGGCCGTCTTTACACATTCGCAAAGCAGCTTTCCCTCAAGAAAGGACGGCTCGTCCAGCATTTCGGAAATCAGATATTTTTTGTCCAGCTTTTCAAGGTTTTCGAGCATTCCGTTATAAAATTCCCTTTTTCTCAGAAATTCCAATGCCAGCGCAGCCGCTTCCCCCGCCAGAAACACCAGCGGAACAAAGAGGGCGGCATAAACGCCCACCCTCAGAACGGACAGCAGCGCAGCCGCGAAAAAGGCCGTCAGCACCACAAAAAGTAAATGATAAGCCTTATCCGCTAAAAAGCTCTTCACATTCATACCAGATACCCCAGGCCCCGTTTAGTCGTCAGATAATCGCGCACGCCGATGCCGTCCAGCTTTTTGCGCAGCCGGTTGATGTTGACCGTCAGCGTGTTGTCGTCTACGAATTCCTCCGACTGCCACAGGTCGTTCATAATTTCCTCGCGGGAAACGATGCGGCCCCGGTTGCACAGAAGCACGTGCAGGATACGCAGCTCGTTTTTGGATAGCTCCGTCTCGTTTTCCCTGAAACGAGCGGTTCCGCGGGAAAGGTCGAGCTCCAGCCCCCGGTGGGAAAGGACGCTGACCGGTTCGGACGGATAAGCGCGCTTTAAAACGGAAGCGATCCGCGCGAGCAGAATCTGCGTATTGTAAGGCTTCGTGATAAAATCGTCCGCGCCCAGACTCATGCTCATCAGTTCGTCGATGTCGCTGTCGCGGCTGGTCACGATGATAATGGGAAGCTGAGAGCTGCGCCGGATTTCCCGGCAGATATGGTACCCGTCGTAGACCGGCAGGTTGATATCCAGAAGCACGAGCTGTGGATTTTCCTTCAGAATCACTGCCGGCATATGGGCAAAATCATCCGAAGAAGCACAGGTATAGCCGTATTTTTCAAGGAGCCTTGTCAACTCCTTTCTGATTTTCACATCATCTTCTACGATAAAAACAGAGGACACGCAAATCCGCCCTTTCTATACAAAATATCATTGACCTCATTTTTCTGATTTCCATTATAAAGCATTCCCTGCCGGGAAGCAATCGGGCGGTTTTGTAGAAACTGCGCGAAAAAGCCCGGGGGAATGCCTATGATTTTAGAGATCGCTTCATTTACTTTCTATTCTATTGATGATAGTATATTGTAAATCATACTCATTAATATAACCGGGGTGTTACCATGAATCAATTACTGCTGATTACCACCGGGGGAACCATCGCCTCCGAACCGACGGACGAAGGGCTTGCACCGTCGTTGAGCAGCCGGCAGCTGGCTGACTTTATCGGCGGGCTGACCGCCGAATACGACGTTGCGGTTGAAGATTTATTTCAGCTTGACAGCTCCAACATACAGCCCGAGGAGTGGCAGTGCATTGCGCGCACTATTGCCCGCGAATACGTCAATTACGACGGAATCGTTCTGACCCACGGCACGGACACCATGGCGTACACCGCCTCCGTACTGTCGTTTATGCTGCGCAACCTCCCCATTCCGGTGGTCATCACCGGCTCCCAGCTGCCAATCAGCCACCCCCTGACGGACGGCGTGGAAAATCTGCGCTGCGCCTTTGCAATGGCCTGCTCCAAAAAGCCGGGGATCTTTCTTGCGTTTGACCGCAAGGTCATTCTGGGAACAAGGGCGGTGAAGGTGCGCACCACGGGCTTTGACGCCTTTGAAAGCGTCAACTGTCCCCCCGCCGCGACCGTCGACGCGTGCGGCTTAACGTTCAACGAAAGCATTTTGACGCGAACGGGAGGCGAATTTTCTCTGGAAGATCAGCTTTGCAACGATGTTTTTCTCATCAAGCTGACCCCCGGACTGAATCCCGAAATTTTCGACATGCTTTTGAAAATGAACTATAAAGGAATTGTAATTGAAGCGTTCGGCGCGGGCGGGCTGAATTTCATTCGCCGCGATTTGATCGCACAGCTGCAAACGATCGTAGAGTGCGGAATTTCCGTTGTCGTATGCAGTCAGTGTCTATACGAACGGAGCGACTTCACCATTTATCAAACCGGACAGAAGGCGCTGCAGAGCGGGGTCGTCCAAGGATTTGACATGACGACGGAAGCGGCTGTCACAAAGCTGATGTGGGCGCTGGGCAAAACAGAAAACCCCGAGGAAATAAAGCGGATTTTTGCCACAAATTACGCGGGGGAAATCAGCTTTACATAATATTCTTCACTCTTTGCATAATAATATTGACATACGGTTTATTGTGTTATATAGTATTTAATACCATGTAACGGATTTATTGTAATTATAAAGGAAGTGCTGTTATGATTCAATCCGTATGCGTATTTGGCGATTCCGTGGCCAAAGGGATTGCTTTTGACAGTGTCCGCAAGAAGTATATTCTTCTGAAAGACAGTTTTGTCAGCATGATTGAAAGGAACAGTCATATTGTCATCCGAAATTTTTCTAAATTCGGATGTACCGTCGTAAAAGGCGGCGAGGTGCTGAAAAAGCACTTGTCCGAACTGGGCCGGTACGACTACACAGTGTTGGAATTCGGCGGAAACGACTGCGATTTCAACTGGGCGGAGGTTTCGGCTTCCCCGGAAAGCAACCATGCACCGAACACCCCGGTTTCCGTATTTGAAGAGTATTATTCCCGGATGATCGACGAAATCAGGGCGTGCGGCGGTAAGCCGCTACTGCTTTCCCTTCCGCCGATCGACGCGAAACGGTATTTTGTCTGGATTTCACGCGGGCTGAATCCGGAAAATATTCTCCGCTGGCTCGGCGACGTGGAATTTATCTACCGCTGGCACGAAATGTATAACCTTGCCGTCAACCGGCTGGCGATCCTGCACCATGTCCCGCTGATCGACATCAGCAGCGCGTTTCTGAAAACCGGAAATTTTCAGGACCTGATCTGCGAGGACGGAATCCATCCCAATGAAAACGGACACCGGCTGATCGGCCAGACCATTGAAAAATACGCTCTTATGAAAGCATAAGACAGAGAAAAGCGCCTAATCCCGTTCTCCGGGATCAGGCGTTTTTGTATTGGTCAGGCCAACCAGATGTCAACAAATAATTGCCGACCGGCATCCTTCCTGCGGTCGTGAAACGATAAAAACATTATGTGCCAAATTTGTAGGACCCTCTGATTTAATCCGCTCTACCCATGAGAGGATTAAATCAGAGGGTCCCTAGTAATAAAAATATCATTGTAAACACTTGCGCAAGTTTTATTATAATGATATTATTATGCCGTAAATACACAAAGATGGAAGTGATTCCCAAAAATGAAGAAAAATAAATTATTATTTTTCGTTTTATGCATTATATTTTTCTTCTCTATTGCCTTAAATCTATATTACTTAATTCCAAAGAAACATTCGGAATCCATTTCAATGGGGTATTATTTGTCCCGCGATACGAATGGAATATCTTATAAACTTTCAGTCATGGAAAATAATGAAGTGCTTCTTTATGGTGATGAAGACAACCTGTTGTATAAAGGAAAACTAGAATACAATGAAAAAGAAAACTACTACTTGATTAAAACGGACTCCAACACATATCAGGTTGTAGTGCGTGATGATGTTATTTTCCTACCAATCACTGAAAATGGCCGAATCGTCAGTAAGTTATTTACGAAAATAGGTTCTGTTCCTGTTTCCTATGTGAAGGCTTGCCACCCGCTTTAACTTTTGAGGTTACGCCTTTCTTGGGATCAGGCGTTTTTGTATTGGTCAGGCCAACCAGATAATCCACGCTCCCCCGATAACCGGATAGGTCTTAGCTTTTCACCCCTTGAGGAACCTTTTCATCCTTCTTCATAGCTAATAATAGGGGTCCCTACTTCTATATTTTCAAAAATCGTTTTCGCCAGATAGAACGGGGCATTAATGCACCCGTGGGTCCCGTTTCTTTTATAAATCTCTCCTCCAAAGGAATATCTCCAGCTGGCGTCGTGTAATCCTGTATTTCCGAAAAAGGGCATCCAGTAAGTGACATTGGCTTCATATCCCTGGCCGCTTAAGACGGCGCCTTCCTGTTTGTAATTGAGCATGTAAACCCCGGTTACAGTGGACCATCCCCTATTGGGGTTGCCGGTTACCACGGAGCCGTTGACCAGAAGCTTTCCGTTTAAATAAAACCATACCTGCTGTTTCGTGATGTTGATTTCCAAATAGGTATTGCCGATTTCATCTTCCCCTCTGGATAAAGCCCTTTGGACATAGATCGGTTCTTTTTCCACGCCCTCACCGCGTGTTATATTTTTTAATAACGATTCCGCTTCGGCATCCCGGTCGATTTTCCATCCGTAAAGACCGCCTTTCACCGTAACGGTTTTCCCCACAGATGTTTTGAAGCTTCTTGCCACTCCGACCGTATCGTATTTTCTGCTTAATTCGTTTATGTATTCTTTAACTGCGATTTTATTGATGACAACCTCTAAATTCTCGCTGACAGTAAGCCACTTATGAATGGTATCCCCATTTACTATTTCCTTTTTACCGTCGAACTGATAAGCAATATTTGCGGATACATACCTGTTCAGCAGGTTCCCGACTATGTGCGTTTTATAAGAGCTCAAGGTATACTTTGGCTCTTTGTAACAATGCTCTTCCTCTAAATTTAACTCTGTTTCTCCCTTTTCAATACTCGCTTTTATGGCTTTGTTCAATTGATCCCGAATGATTGTATTTCCATATACTTCTTTAACCGCTTCGTAT
>UREO01000206.1 GCA_900546895.1 uncultured Oscillospiraceae bacterium | reverse complement strand
GTCTTAAACGGCGGCAAGATTTTTATTACCAACGCCGACAAGGCGGATACTTATGTGGTGTTTGCCGTTACCACTCCGGACATCGGCACGCACGGGATCAGCGCGTTCATTGTGGAAAAGGGCTGGGAAGGCTTTACCTTCGGCGACCACTACGACAAAATGGGCATCCGTTCCTCCTCCACCGCGGAGCTGATTTTTAACGATGTGAAGGTTCCCCGTGGAAATCTTCTCGGGAAAGAGGGCGAGGGTTTTAAAATCGCCATGTCTACGCTGGACGGCGGCCGCATCGGGATCGCCGCGCAGGCGCTGGGGATTGCGCAGGGTGCCTACGAAAGCGCACTGGAGTATTCCAAGGAGCGCGTCCAGTTCGGCAGGCCCATCTGTCAGCAGCAGATCATCTCCTTTAAGCTGGCGGATATGGCAACCAAGCTTCGCGCGGCCCGTTTTCTGGTCTACAGTGCCGCCGAGCTGAAGGAAATTCACGAGCCCTGCGGCATGGAGTCCGCCATGGCAAAACAGTACGCTTCCGAGGTCTGTCTGGAAATCGTCAACGACGCCCTTCAGATTTTCGGCGGCAACGGATACCTCAAGGGCATGGAGGTCGAGCGCGCCTACCGCGACGCCAAAATCTGCACCATTTATGAAGGTACCAACGAGATTCAGAGAGTGGTCATCGCCTCCCATATTATTGGAAAGATGCCGAAGGACGCGGTTCCGTCCGGCGGTCAGCACGGGCCGGTCACCGGCGTGCGCAAGAAGATGATCCTCAAGGAAGGAGCCGCCGGGGAGCGGGTAAATACGCTGGTGGAGGCCCTGAAAGCGGACGGCTACGACTTTACCGTCGGAATCGATATCGATACTCCCATCACCCAGGCGGAGCGGGTGGTCAGCGCCGGAAAAGGCATTGGGGGAAAGGAAAACATGGCGCTGGTCAGGGCCCTTGCCGTTCAGGCGGGCGCAGCGCTCGGTTCTTCCCGTCCGGTGGCGGAAACGCTGAAATATGTACCGCTGAACCGCTATGTGGGAATGTCCGGCCAGAAATTCAATGGCAATCTGTACATAGCCTGCGGTATTTCCGGAGCGGGCCAGCATCTGAAAGGCATCAAGGACGCCACGACCATTGTTGCCATCAACAACAACCCTAACGCACCCATTTTCAAAAACTGCGACTACGGCATTGTGGGCGACGTGCTGGAAATCCTCCCGCTGCTCACCGCCGCGCTGGACAACGGGGAAGCCAAGAAGCCCGCGCCTCCCATGAAAAAAATGAAACGCGCCGTTGTGAAGAAGACAAAGCCCTCCTGGCACACCTATGTCTGCAACGGCTGCGGGTACGAATACGACCCCGCGGTGGGCGACCCGGAAAACGATATCCGTCCCGGCACCCTGTTCAACGCGCTCCCGGAAGAGTGGATCTGCCCGGAGTGCGGCGAGGAGAAAGACCAGTTTATTGAGGTCTGACCCGGTATGAAAGCCGGAAAACAATGATTTCGTATCAAGGAGGATTGAACCATGCATTGTGTCAGAAAAGTAACAGAAAATCTTTATTGGGTCGGAGGCAACGACCGCCGGCTTGCCCTTTTTGAGAATATTCATCCGATTCCGCGCGGCGTTTCCTACAACTCGTATCTGCTTCTGGATAAGCAGGCGGTTCTGTTCGATACGGTGGATTGGTCGGCCTGCCGCCAGTTTTTGGAGAACGTGGAGTACCTTCTGGACGGAAGGCCGCTCGATTATCTGGTGATCAATCATATGGAGCCCGACCACGGCGCGTCCCTGGAGGAGATCCTGCTTCGCTACCCCAAGGTGAAAATTATCAGCACGGAAAAAGCCTTTATGCTCATGCGTCAGTTCGGTTTCCATATCGACGGCCGCATAGAGGAAGTGAAGGAGGGCGACACAAAATCCTTCGGGAAACATGTGGTGACCTTCGTGTCCGCGCCGATGGTGCACTGGCCGGAAGCGATGGTGACCTTTGACACGACCAACGGAGTGCTTTTTTCCGCGGACGCCTTTGGTTCCTTCGGCGCTCTGGACGGAAAGCTCTTTAACGACGAGGTGAATTTCGACCGCGACTGGATCGACGACGCCCGCAGATATTACACCAATATTGTTGGAAAGTACGGACCGCATGTGCAGGCGCTTCTGAAAAAGGCGGGCGGGATCGACATCAAAATCATCTGTCCGCTGCACGGGCCGGTCTGGCGCACCGATCTGGGATATTTTCTGGATAAATACACTCACTGGAGCAGCTATGAGCCGGAAGAGCAGGGCATCATGATTGTATACGCCACCATGTACGGAAATACCGAAAGCGCCGCGGGAGCACTCGCGACCAGGCTGGCGGAAAAAGGGATGACCAATGTCGTGATGTACGACGTGTCCAAAACCCATGTGTCCTACCTGATTTCAGAAGCCTTCCGCCTCAGCCATATTGTGCTGGCCTCTGTTACCTATAATTTGGGGATTTACCCGCCGATGCATAATTTCCTGATGGATATGAAGGCGCTCAATCTTCAGAAACGCACCGTCGCGATTGTGGAAAACGGCTCTTGGGCGTGCAAGTCCGGGACCCTGATGCGCGAATTCCTCGAAAATGAGATGAAGGATATCAACGTGCTGGATGAGAAGCTGACGTTGAATTCCGCCATGAACGAGGATAACCTGCCGGAAATGGACGCCCTTGCCGACAGCCTGATCGCGTCCGTGAGGAAATAACGAAACGGAATTCGTCTGCCGTCCTTATAAAAAGCTGCCGGGGTCAGAACTCCGGCGGCTTTTTCGTGTTTCGGGGTGGCGGAATTCAGGCGGTACAGCCTCCCTGCGGCTTTGGCAGCACTGGTAATCCAGAACGATTTTCCTATCTTTTCGGGATCATTTTCCTTGCCCTTTCAGCCCTCAAAAAGTAATCACGGCCAATCATCATGGATTTTGTACTACACCGACATTATCGGGTCGGAAGGTTCTTCCGCCATAGACTATGAAGTGTTATAAAAAGCTGTCGCTTTCGGGCGATGGCTTTTTTTAGGCTCTATGTCAATAATTGGGGTAACCAAAAAACGAAAAAAGCTTTTCTGCCGTTCTGCGGGACACGGAAGAACATAACTGCGCAAAAAACTGTACGGGAAACAGTAACCGAAACAATTCTTTGCACAGATTGCCCGTTTCGCCATGAATGCTTTTGGTAATAGTCAATATAAACAATATATGTTAAGATACATGCAATAAAATGTTTAAACTAATAAACTTACAAAAAGGCAGAGCCTTGGAAGGAGAAAAAAATGTATCAGAAAGAGATCGTCATCAATAATAAAACGGGGCTTCATGCGCGTCCCGCGTCGGAATTGGTGGAATTCTGCAAAAATATCAAAAGCGACATCATTCTGAAAAAGGGCACCGAAGAAATCAATGCAAAAAGTATTTTAAGTATTTTGAGCGGAGGAGTGTATCAGGGAACAAAACTTATGGTACAAGTAAATGGCGCGGATGAGCAGACGGCGGGTCCGCAGGTCATTCGTTTTTTACAAAATCTTTCCGACTGAGGTCGGAAGACGGGAGGCACAAATGGAACTTAAGAGCAGGCAGATTTATATTTTACGCGTCCTGCTGACGACGGAAAAAGGTGTTGCACCCGAAGAATTTCTGAAAAAGCTGGGCGTTGGCAAACGCACCATGTATTACGATCTGGAAAAAATCAATGATTGGTTAAAGTGCTACGGATTGGGAAAGGTGGTCATTTCCAGACAAACCATCCTTGCGGAGGTGC
Source organism: uncultured Oscillospiraceae bacterium (assembly GCA_900546895.1). GTDB lineage: Bacteria > Bacillota > Clostridia > Oscillospirales > Acutalibacteraceae > Caproiciproducens. The sequence goes on along the minus strand of UREO01000206.1, from coordinate 1,790 downwards.
CGGACGCGTCGGCTCTGGACCAGCGGCTGCGGGAAAGCACGACCTATTTCTTTTCGGTGGAAGAGCGGCGCGCAATGGAAGTGGTACATATTTCGCTTTCCAGCACCAGCATTACCATCAATTGCCTGATGGAGCTGTTTGGAGTCAGCAAAAACACCGTTCTCAGCGATATCAGGGAAGTGCGCGCCGTGCTGGAAGGTTGGGGCTTAACCCTGAACAGTACCATTAAATCCGGTTATCTGATTTCGGGGGAGGAAATGACCATCCGGAAAATGCTGGGGGAACAGTTTCAAATGCTGTCCAGCCCGGGCTGCCAGACGTATATCCATCAGTTCCTGCAGAAAAACCTTGTGTGCCTCTACCACAATGAAATCGACTTCGGCGAGCTGTGCCGCTGCCTGATCAAACAGTACGAGACGGATATTCACGGCGATTATATTCTGGCAAATATCGAATTAATCAGAATGATGATTCAGGTTTCCTGGATACGCAGCCGCAAGGGGAATATCATCCAGCTGAGCAGCGACGAACAGCTTGCCCTGATGAAGAGCCTTTCCTTCCGTTCCGTGGAGTTCAGCCTTCAAAAGCTGCGCGTTCACGGAGTGGAAGTCGCCATGCAGGAAACCTATTACATAACCACTCTGTTTCTCGGTATCCAGACGACGGACTTTCTGTCTCAGGAGCAGGAGGATACCTTTATTGCGGAATTTGCGGAGGAGCTGGTGTTAAGCTTTGAGCGCATCGCCTGCCTTTCCTTTCCGAACCGCGAGCGGCTGCAGAGGCAGCTCAGCCATCACATCCGCCCCATGTACTATCGCATCAAATACGGAATCCCCGATAAAAACCCACTGGTTAAGGATATCCAGACCATGTACCCGTTTGTGTTTGACTTTACCCGAAAAGCCGTGCAAGAGGCCAAGATGGATCTTCCGCAGGGGGGGATTTCGGAGGATGAGCTGGCGTATCTGTGCGTCTATTTTGTCAGCAACCTCAGCGAAAAATATCTGGTCAAGGAAAATGCGGACAGCAAAGGCGTGCTGATCGTCGGTGCCGAAAACATGGCCGTGGCGGTCCTGCTGCGGGAACAGCTGCAGGACGTGTTCGGCCTTTCGCTGGATTACCGCGTCATCAGTCAGAGCAAGCTGCGCGAATGGATGCTGGGGGACTACGCGCTGGTGGTTTCTCTGGTGCCGCTGGGCAAAAATTTTTCCAACAGTAAAATTGTGGAAACCGGCCCCATCATCACGGAAAACACGCAGCGCCGGATCATGGAAATCCTGCGCGGGGACCGTTCCGTCGCCCGTTACGACGATATGATCTGTGAAATTATCAACCGGGTCAAGGGCAGTGTGGACGGAAAGGTGCAGGATGACAAGCTGTATCTTGACCTTTTCCGTTATTTTGAGGAAAAAGAGCGCGGTAAACGGCCGCGCGCCAAGAGCGATATTTTTTATGAAAAAATTGAGCAGAACCGATTTTTGCTGCTCCCGGAAACGGCGGAGCTGGAACAGACGCTCCACAGCTGCAGCAAAGTGCTGCGGCAGGGGGCGGCCGGTCAGCGTCTTGCACAGAGAATGTACAATCTGATGCAGAACAAAAAGCTGCAGACCTACCGTATTCAGGGGGACGTGGTACTGGTCCACTTTCCTTTACAGGGAGATGCAAATCCGAAAATAGACGTCTGTATCGCGCTTGCCCCCAAAGGGCTGGAATGTCCCGACGGAAGAACCGCCGGGATTCTGGTCGGGCTTGCGACAAAGGATTCTTATTCCCATTGGGCGGTACTGGAA